>JAZQPB010000337.1:0-17426 GCA_045628165.1 Bacteroidales bacterium
CGAGTACCATTTTAGGTATAACAGGCGTAATCATATGGACACAATCTTTGATGTGCTTATTCGCAGAATGGTCGAATACCAATTAACTCGCTTATAATCAATTAAATTATCAGTGCGCACTAAGCGCCTATACCTATAAAACTTAAACGACCCAGACTCCCGAAGGTCAGTAAACAAAAAAAGGCGTGGAGCCGTACATCACCCGTTCCACGCACTAAGGCCTTCGCACTGCCCCACTCATTGGATACGAGCAATGCGAAAGCCCACGCCGAAATGTATATATACATACTACACCTTATGCCATAGCCATACTTTCGTATGGCCACGAACACAAGGCCGGAAGTATTAACATACACCCAGTTAGGACATCCACATTGCTTTGTTTCAATGAGTGTTAGAGTGTGCGAAGTTCTAGTGCATTAGAAACAAAGCGTTATGTAAACGCCTTTATTAAAAAAATTTCCGCAGAATTATAAAAATTCTACAATGCAAAATTAACAAATATTATAATTAGTACCAACCAAAATTTTGTGATTTTTTTCAAGATTAATCTTGAAAAAATGTTTCAGTTAATACAAAAAAAAGGAAAAACAAAGGATCAGTATAAAAAAGACAAAAATCTCTTGCAAATCTCACATTCTTGTCGTATCTTTGCAAAAAGTTTGCAAAATTCGACAAGAGATGATAATAAGAGCAACATTTAGAAACATATATTCCTTCAACGAGGAAACATCAATTAGTTTTGTGGCGGGCAAGGGCACCACAAAGCCTGAGCACGTTGACAGGGCTGAGGGTAGAGACGACATCTCTATCCTAAAGGCTGGCGTTGTGTATGGTGCAAATGCCTCAGGCAAAAGCAATATGGTAAAGGCTATCTACTTGATAAGGGAAATATTGAAAACAGGATTACTACCCCAATATTACAATCCTTTCAAATTGGCTGACAACTATGGCAAGCCCACAAAATTAGAATTGGAGTTCAAATTCGATTCCAAATACTATGCCTATGGAATTGAATACGATCCACAAAGAATTTGCGAGGAATGGCTCTATGAGATTAATAAAAGAACCGACAAACTTATTTTTAATAGGGTTTTCAGATCGAATAAATACGAATACCAATTCTCTCAATCAATCGAGAAAAACGAAAGTTATCCATTTCTACAATTTGTGGCGGAAGGAACACCCTCAAATAGTTGTTTCTTAATGGAATATGTAAAAAGAAACGGACGTGGCGCCGACGAAATTTTCCCTGTTGTCTATTGGTTTGAGAAACTCACAGTAGCATTCCCTGATACACAAATTAGAGGATTATCGTTTCAGTTGCAGAATGTTGAATTCAAGAAGAAATTCAACGAATATCTATCATACTTCAACACAGGAATCAAGGAAGTGAAATTGCTTCCCATAAGTTTCGACAACCTGAATTTATCAGGAAATGTAATAAACAATATTCGTTACAACCTTCAGATAAACAAAGGAACATTTGTTGGAGAATCTGCCGTAGATAGTTATTATTTCGAGAAAACAGAAAACGGAATACAGGCATACAGATTGAAAACAATCCACAAAACAGCCGATGATAGAGAGGTTGCTTTTGAAGTTGGTGAGGAGTCCGACGGCTCAATCAGATTGTTCGATATAATTCCTATGCTAATTTCGATTGCGGAATACAATATAGTCTTCCTCATCGACGAACTCGACCGCAGTATGCACACAATGCTTACCAAGGAGATTTTCAGAATTTACAGCAAATTGTTGCAAAAGAAAAACATACAATCTCAGTTCATCTGTACAACCCACGAGTCGAACCTACTTTCATTGGAGAGTCTCAGGGAAGATGAAATCTGGTTTGCAGAAAAGGACGAGACAGGCTCAACCCATTTCACATCGTTATGTGAATTTGAGCACCGCGACAACAACAAACAGAAAGGCTACCTAAACGGCAGATATGGCGCAATACCTTTCTATGGTGATATCAACAACATAATCAATGATTAAACTATGGGAAGAACACGACAACCATTCGAGCGCCCGGAAGGCAAACTTTCTTCAAGGCTAATAGTAATAGCCTCCGAAGGACAGAAAGACAGAAGCGAGAATATATATTTCAAGGCACTGAAAACGCATAAAAGCGCCAAGAATGTCCACATAGAACTTTTGGAGCGCGACGACAGCAAATCAAGTCCAATGAACGTAAAGGCTCAGTTGGACAAATTTGTGGATCAATACGAGATTGCAGATGACGACGAACTTTGGGCAGTAGTTGACCGCGACCGTTGGAATTTGGAGGAGGTATCAGAAGCCTGCAAATCCGACAACATAAATCTATGTGTCAGCAATCCTTGTTTCGAGATTTGGCTAATGCTCCACCTTTGGACCAAGAAACAATTCTACGAACTCAGCGACGAAACCAAGGCCGAAATCTTCGCCAATAAAAACGATTTTGTAAAGAAACTCGTAAAAACAAAAATGCCCGAGGGCTACAGCGAGAGGAAATACAATGCCACATCATTGCTTCCCAAAACAAACCACGCGATTGAATTGGCCAAGGAACTTGATATCAACCCAAACGACGAATGGCCGAAATATATCGGCACAAGAATGTACAAGTTGCTGGAAAGTGTTATGAGAAAGTAAATAGATTCGCACAGCGGAAAACCTTCCTCATTTCCCACTGTGCGATATTTCCACTCCCCTTACCCAAAAAACCTCACCAAAAACCTCAGATTATCCTGTACAATCTTTCGTCCTTGGCGTTTGCCTTTCAGACTGTTGCAGGCTGCGGTCTTAAGCATTCCGTGGTCTATGAGGTAATCCATAATGCGCTTGTCCATTTGGAAAGAGGAAATAAGCTCAAAGGCTCTGAGAGGACCTTCCTTCTTATCATAATAGGGATTGTCGGGATGAGAGATTCCAGCGGCAGGAGCGATATAGAAATCGCCGTCCCAATCACAGAAAAACATCATCTGTGGCTCGTCAGGGTCTTCAGGCGAAACATCTTGTATACAAGGAACCTCCCTACCTAAAAGCTCATTCATAAACTTTTTTACTCCCTTGAAATTCTCTACGAAGAAACACTTGCGGTCACCAAATTTCTCAGAGAAATTCTTTTTTGATAATTCAACGGATTTCTTTGCGATTTCCTTCTCTTTCCTCAAATCATCGAAAGGCTTCCCGATAGGCAACATCGAGGAACTGCCCCATTTCATCCATTTGCCATTGAATTTAATGATACTTGTAAGAATCGTTTTCGGATTCAATTTCTTAGTCTGCCTGATAGCGTCCTTGTTTCTGGAAGTATTGAACTCAACATCCAAAAGCTGACCGTCCACATCCTCGAAAACGAAATCGCAATAATCCTTGGTGGAAACCTTGAAAAGTTCCATAAACCTGAATTCCACGGTCTGTAATGCCTTCAACAGATTCTTTGCGTTGGATTCCTGCGACGTTCTGCACATTACCATATACCATTCAAGGGCTGTCATCTTGAGCGGACCAGCCTTGAATGTCATAGAAAGCTGAGCTATAGTATTATACGCTGTGTCATAATCATTACTATTGAACTTTTCAGCAAACGATTCAGCAAACTCCTGAAAATTTGTCATATAATCATAAAGATTGACCAGATAATTAGTAGAGCAAATTCTCGAGAACATCTCCTTGATCTTGAACATCAGATCCGGGTCGTCGGCATCGAAACCATACACATCCTCCACGTAGGATACATTTACGGGAGCTGACTCAAACTCCTCGTCAAGTTTCTGATATATTGCATCAGCAAGCCACTCAAAGGTTGGATTCTCAGGGTTTATAAACCTGTCGTTGTAACATTCCTGTTTTGTTTTCCAGAGCAGGAAACGGATATCGCATTTGTTAGGCTCATCGGTATAATACTCCTCATCCAACTCGTAGAAAGGCAGATACTTACCGAAACGATCCTTGCAGGTAGTTACAAACGAGCGCCAGATACCAAGGTCAGCCACCACATCCTCGAAATACGCGGCTGAGGCAAGGGCGAATTGCTCTATCTCGCAATCCTCGAAACCGCAATCCTTCTCATCATCGATTTTCCAGATGATTTCATAAAGCGAATTGGCGATTTTCGTATAATAATTGTCAGTAATATAAGGTTTTGTAAGGATATGTAAATCCCTGAAATCCCTCAATACAAATATGTCTTTCATAATTCAATGATATTTGTGTCAAAGATAACAAAAATCAAAGAAAAACACATCTTTTTAAAAGGATTTTTTTGCAACGTTGCAAATCCTACCCACATTCCAAATCTTTTCCTATCTTTGCATTGTAATAAAAAAAATTCGAGCATTATGAAAGAAACAACCAATAAAGAACAGTTTTACGAATGGAAATGTATGAAAATACAAGAGCCGTCTGATTTCGAGACATTCGTAAAACAAAACAACATCATCGGCAGAAAAGTAACAGGAATGAAATTCGTCGGAATCAATTTCGACACCTGGCGCTATGATTCAGAAATCTTACAATCTGTAGAAATCGACGAGCCATTTATGTTTATTTTTGAAGACGGAAGTCATTGGGATATAGATTATAGCAGAGATAGCCTCATCTATACAGCGATAAACGGATTGCCTGAGACAACGCAGTCGTATATAGGCGAAAATAATAAAGACCGCATTAATAGTAACGAGATTTTTTCGGATATCTATGGTTGTACCATCACAAATATCATTATAAATCACATAGCAAAGGATGATTTTATCGGACATATTTATGAGCCAGAGGACAATCAAAAAGAATGTTTTAGTGAAATAAGAATTGAATTCAGCAATGGCTGTGTGATAAAGTTGAGCAATTTCTATGATTACGGTTGGGTAATGCTGGAAAAACCTTATCACGGGCAAAAACCTAAATGCGCATACAGACGCATAGAGATTAATTTTGGCAGAAAGAAACGTGGATATATCAGAGGCAAAATTTACACTCTCTATATCAATATCGAAAAGAAAGAGCAAGGCAAAGGACGATTGGCCCATAACAAAAACAAGGCTGAATATATGATTGTAGGAGAATTCGGAAGTAAACGACGAAACAAATACATATTCGGACACGTAGCGGTATTCGAGAGAAACTAAAACACAATCGCACAGCGTAAGGGTTTGAATTCCCACCGTGCGATTGTTTGTTACAACCCCAAACTACTCCTCAACAATAATAGCCCCAGAGTAATAAGGTATATTCAGGCTTTCCGTTTTGGTGAAAGTACTTGACGAACTATTAGTTTTAAATTTATATGAACTGAAAATCCAAAACTTACGTTTCTTCTCGTTTCGGTTGCTCTCCTCGCTTTTTTCACGATTTCCCTCCGAGTTCTCGCAAAGCATAAAATATGTGCGCTCAGAAGTTGTAAAAGGCAAGTACTTAGTAGTCCAGAAAGTGGTCCTCGTGGTATTGCCTTCTTTTACTGAAGTACTGTCACCCAAGACATAATAGTCTCCAATCTTGAAAACAGTTTTACTGTCAAACAACTCAGGATAAAGGTCTAGCACATCACTGTTTTTCACTGCAACAAGTTTACCATCCTCATCAAAAAAGTGTACCTTATCTTCATCCCCACCCTCAAAATAACCTTTCAAGTAAAGAAAAGATACACTTTTGCCTACTATCTGATCATTACTAGTAAGCCCGTTGTCCTGGGCACTAACATTTCCTGAAAAGGAAACCAGAACTGCCCCCAAGAATAATGTAAGAAGTTTTTTCATAATTTGTTATTTTCAAATTAAACGAATTTACTCCTATGACGGATGAGTTACAAAAAAGTTACAAAAAAGGATAATTTTTTTTGGGATATTTTCCCCAACAATATTTTGCCAATCCCAAAAACATTTCCTATCTTTGCAACGGTCATTAATTTAATGGCGGTTAAATTAACGAAGATTACATTATGAAGTTTTACGACAGGGAACAGGAATTAGGATTGCTTCAGCAAAATTTTATAGCATCAGAGGTACAGAGCAAATTTACCGTGATGATTGGAAGGAGGCGTATAGGCAAAACGTCGCTCATCATAAGGAGTGGCGAGCAAAATCCGCCTCTTCTATATCTTTTTGTGTCGCGTGACAATGAGCACGTGCTGGTGTCGCGTATGCAGAGGATTGCAGAGGAAACGCTTGGCATCAGAATACTTGGAAACGCTGAAAATTTTGCTCAACTATTTGAGCAACTTATGATTCATAGTCAGCAAAATCATTTTACACTGGTACTTGACGAGTTCCAGAATTTCATAAACATCAATCCGTCGATACCGAGTCAGATACAGGATATTTGGGATCGTCTGCACCAAAATGCTAAAATTAACCTGATAGTTTGCGGAAGCGTTTACAGTATGATGACCAGGATTTTTGAGAACGGCGACCAGCCCCTATACGGCCGTAAGGATTGCAAGATAAATCTTAAACCATTCAAAACCAAGGTATTGAAAAACATACTCTCTGACCACAACCCAAACTACACTCCAGAGGATTTGCTGTGTCTATATGCGATTACCGGCGGTGTGGCCAAATATGTGAGCCAGTTAATGGACGCCAACGCCGTAACCCGCGACAAAATGCTTGATTACGTCTGCAATGACGGTTCGCCGTTTTTGTCGGAGGGCAACGAACTGATAATGTCGGAGTTTGGGCGTGATTATACAAACTATCTCAGCATCATTCAACTGATAGCGCAAGGCCGAACATCACAGGTGGAGATTGACAGCATAATAGGCAAGAACACAGGATCTTACCTGAATAATCTCGCCACTGAATACAACTTTATAGAGAAGACTCTTCCAATGTTTGCCAAACCTAACAGCCGTGGAATCCGTTGGAAACTTAATGATAATTTTCTGAGGTTCTGGTTCAGGTTTATTCTTCCAAACCAAAACCTTATTGAAATGGGCAGAAACGATATGATCCGCAAAATTATTGAGCGCGACTACGACCAGTATTCAGGTCTGGTGCTTGAGCAATATTTCCGTCAGAAATTCTCTGAGGAAGAGGATATTACAGCGATAGGCAGTTACTGGGACCGAAAGGGAGAGAACGAGATAGACCTGATTGCCCTCAACGACCTGGACCACACCGCAACCATAGCCGAGATAAAGCGAAATCCCGAAAAATACAAGGAAAGTGTCTTGCAGGCCAAGGAGTCGTCTATTGCACCGTATCTAAAAGACTATCAGACCCAAATCATCGGTTTGAGTATGGAAGATATGTAAAACTTTTTCTTATCTTTGCAATCGAAAATCATAAATCATAAATCAAAAATGAATTTTTCCGATCTCTTCATCGATTTTGATGATACGCTATATGATACTAAGGGCAATGCGGTAATATCATTGTCCGAAATGTTTGAGCATTTTCAGTTGAATAAATATTTCGACGATCCGCAGTTTTTCTATGACGAATACTGGAAAACCAATGTGGAACTCTGGGACCAGTATGCCAAGGGCGAGATTTCGCGCGATTACCTTATCGTGGAACGGTTCCGCCGTCCGCTGAGTTTCGGAAAGGGCCTCAATCCCACCAAGGAATTCTGCCTGGAAGTCAGCGACAAGTTCCTTGAATTCTGTGGCAACAAAGGCGGACTTGTTGCCAATGCAATGGATTTGATAAAGTATCTGAAATCAAAAGGTTACAGGCTTCATATCTGTAGCAACGGATTCCACGAGGTTCAGTACAAGAAACTCAGGGCCTGCGGATTGCTGGAGTTTTTCGACACCATAATCCTGAGCGAGGACGCCGGATACAACAAGCCCGACGTCAGGTTTTTCGAGTACGCGCTTCAGAAATCCGGCGCCGAAAGGAACCAAACCCTAATGATAGGCGACAACCTCAGCACCGATATCAAGGGTGCTCAAAACGCCGGTATCAGCACTATGTATTTCAACAGAAAAGGCTCGCCAGCCGAAATGAAAAATATTGATTACGAAATACATAACCTGAAAGAGGCAATTGAAATATTATAAAAACAACTTTATGAAGTTATTTTAACAAGAAAACAAGCACTAAGAACCCCACTATTATTTGAAGTGCTTAGAAAACTGCCAAAAACAAGTTTTGACAGAAAACGCCTAACGCCAAAAAACAAAACAAAAGAAAACCATTAGGAGTGTTTTCTACCGTTTTGTTTTCTGCGGTTTAGCGTTTTCCGATTATGAATAATAATCGGTTTTCTGCGCTCCAAATTAGAAAATAAAGGATTTTGAGCGCGTTTTCTTGTGAAAATTAATTTTATTATTAACAAAAATGCGAGAGAATTTTAAATCAAGACTTGGATTTATTTTGGTTTCGGCGGGCTGTGCTATCGGCATCGGCAACGTCTGGAAATTTCCTTATATATGTGCGGCCAACGGAGGCGCGGCGTTTATAGTTATCTATCTGATATTCTTGGCGTTGTTGGGTTTGCCGTTGCTGATTACTGAGTTTGCCATAGGCCGAGGAAGCGGAAAGAGTATCGTTTCGGCATACAATTTTTTGGAGTCTGCGGAAAGCAAATTCCATAAAAACCGCTACGCCGGCCTGGTGGGCAACTATCTCTTAATGGCCTTTTACTCAATGGTTTGTGGCTGGATGATAGACTATACACACAAATCCATTAGCGGAAGCCTCAGCGGACTGGATACCGGGGAGGTGGCTAACGTGTTCACCACTATGCTCGGCAACACCGGCGAGATGAGTCTTTTCACCGTTCTGGCAATCGTTATCGCGTTTGGTATCTGTGCGTTGGGCCTCAACAAGGGCGTTGAGAAAATCACGAATATCATTATGATGACGCTCTTTTTGCTGATGATAATCTTGGCCGTGAATTCGTGCCTTCTCGACCGCGCATCAGAGGGTTTGAAATATTACCTTGTGCCCGATTTCAGCAAGATTTCGGAGAACGGTATCGGTAATGTTTTGTTTACAGCAATGAGTCACGCGTTCTTTACTTTGAGCATTGGCGTGGGAAGTATGCTGATATTCGGATCTTACCTCAGAAAGGACCGAAAACTAACCGGCGAATCGCTGAATATCGTGATTCTTGATACCTTGATTGCGCTTATCGCTGGACTGATAATAATACCTGCCTGCGTAAGTTTCGACGTGCCTCTCGACAGCGGTCCGTCGCTCCTATTTATCTCATTGCCAAACGTTTTCAATGTAATGCCCGGCGGAAGAATCTGGATGAGTATGTTTTTCGTCTTTATGACTTTTGCGGCGCTTAGCACTATGATTGCGGTTTTCGAAAACATTATCGCAATGTGTATGGAGTTGAGCGGTTGGAGTAGAAAGAAAACTGTGGCTATCAACATTCCGCTGATGATAATTCTCTCAATGCCAGCGGTTTTGGGATTCAATGTTTTGCAGGGGATCAATCCTCTGGGCGGAGAATCAACTCTTATGGATTTGGAGGATTTCATCGTCAGCAACAATGTTTTGCCATTAGGCTCGCTGACAATGCTCCTTTTCTGTACCCACAAATACGGCTGGGGCTGGGACAATTTCATCAACGAGGTCAACACAGGAACCGGCCGTCCGCTCCCAAAAAAACTGAAATTCTATATGACCTGGATTCTTCCAGCAATCATCATAACTGTCTATCTGAAAGGTTATTGGGATTATTTCGAGAATTACTCAATTACGGTGAGGATTGTGACAATGGCCATTGCCGTGGCGCTGTTGGCGTGGATATTTGACGAGAAAAAACGGAAATAAACAAGAAAACGCGCTTTACACACTTTTCATCTGATTGGGAGCGCAGAAAACTGGTTATTTACATAACCACAAAACGCTTAACGCAAGAAAACAAAACGGTAGAAAACACGATATTATGGTTTTCTCTGTTTTGTTTTCTTGTTCAAAAACTTCAACGTTAACTGTGCGATTTAATAGAGAATCTCACCGTCAAGCCACCGCCGTCGGTTGCGAGGGCCTCCACATCACCACCGTAATGGATTATAGTATTCTTTACAATGGCGAGGCCGAGACCTGTGCCTCCGAGTTTACGGCTTCGTCCCTTGTCCTCACGGAAAAAGCGCTCAAAAATCAGTGGCAGATTCTCTTGCGAGACTCCTGCCCCATTGTCGGAAACCTCGAAACGGAGATATCTGCCGTCGTCAGTTCCCCTTACTGATACAAACGTAGCACCATTGGCGTATGATAAAACGTTGTCTATCAGGTTTCTAAAAATTCCGTAAATGAGTCCAACATCTACATTATGAAGTACAAGATCTGGCGCGAGGTCCAAGACGGGCGTTATGTTTTTGTTTTTCAACTGAAGACAGGTATCCTCCAAGACATTGTGGATAAGGGCGTTGACATCAACATCAGCCTCCGACTCCGAGAACTTGTGGCGGTCGTCGAGTTTGGTGAGCGTGGCCATATCCTGCAAAAGTTTCGACATCCGCTGGCTCTGGGCATAGCATCGGTTGAGGAAGTGCTGACGTTTTTCCTCGTCGAGGTCGGGATTCTGGATTATGGTTTCGAGGAAGCCCTGGATCGACGCGGCGGGTGTTTTGAGTTCGTGCGTAACGTTCTGAGTAAGTTGACGTTTCATACGCTCCTTTTCGCTCTCGGCGTTGCGCATTTTCAGGAAGAAAAACATAATTCCGTGGGTAACGAAGCCCAACAGAAATACCACGATAACGGCAAAATAAATGAACGTGTTGTTGTAGGAAAGGCTATCGGTGAGTTGGGTGCTGTAGGGAATCGCAGCGCGCACAATTACAGGCAAGTCGCCGATTTTCAGCAAACTGGCCGAATAAAAATATGTCTGGTCAATGGATTCGGAGTGGCGCTTGATAGCGTAGCCCGTACCGTGGCTGAGAGCGTCCTGAACCTCGGAGCGCTTCAGGTGGTTTTCCATAAGCGATACGTCGGGTTGCTCGCTGTCGGCCAAAACATTTCCGAGCGAATCTATCACCGTGATTCGCATCCCCAGGATAGGATGACGCAACACGTAATCGCTTACGGATTTGGAGTCGGCAAGATTCTCACTGCCAAGCGTATAGGCCATTTGATAATTGTACATCTGAAGTTGGGAATTCATAATATCGACCCTGAAATCCCTCTCCCTCTTATATTGGAAAAGTCCGAAAAACAGCGCCATAATCACGAACAGCGCCGACATCAGCACAAGAATCCTGTTAACTCTCAAACGTGTAGCCATATCCGAATCGTGTTTTTATCTGCTGTCCGTATTTTCCGATTTTCTTTCGGAGTCGTGTAATGTTTACATCCACGGTTCTGTCGAGGACAAAACTGTCGCGGGGCCAGATTCTCTGCAATATCTCCTGACGCGAGAAAACCTTGTCGGGCGATTTCAGGAACAGGACCAGCAACTCGAATTCCAGTTTTGTGAGCACGATTTCCTGGCCCTGAATGGTGCATTTTTTTTGCTTGACATCCAGAACAATCTCGTCGTAGGTAATGGCGGAGTTTTCCAAATCGTCGGGAGATTTTGGATAGCAACGTCTCAGAAGAGCCCTTACTCTCGCTTTTACCTCGCTGATAGATAGCGGTTTGCAGATATAATCGTCGGCGCCCAGATCTAGGCCGTTCACAGTGGAGAGTTCGTCGTCAAGGGCGGTTACAAAGATTATCGGAATTTCGGCGGTGGCCTTGTTTTGCTTGAGACGGCGCGCCATTTGGAAACCGTCCATTCCCTCCAGCATAATATCGAGCATAAAGAGGGAATAACTTGCCAAAGGCTTCCTGAGCGCCTCCTCAGCCGACGCCACAGCATCCACCTCGAAACCCTCCACCTCGAGATTAAACTGCAAAATCTCCCTGAGGTCCTCCTCATCATCCACCACAAGAATTTTCTGTTTCATTTTTTCGTGATTTTGTCCGGAAGCAAAGGTAAGGAAAAGTTGTTACAAAAGTGTGACAAGGAGAGGGAAAACTGAAGAAAATGGGAATATTATACAAAAGGAAGATAATTAGAACTATACACATTCGATTTCTTCCAACTGGTGAGAAGACATATTTGATTCTGGGTAAATAATCTTAAAATTAGATTGTAAAAATTGTTTTTTAGTAGAATTGAACACACACAACTGAACGGTAGGGTCTTTTTCCAAAGATGAATATGAATTCCTCTTAGAATAAAAAACTCTAACCTTATCACCTCGCTTTACATTAGGAGTATAGGCTCTAATGGCCTTAAAGGTATTGTCAAAATCTGAAACTTTCTTGTGTAAATGAGAAAAAACCTCACAGACCAAAATTTCTTGTACATCCACTTCCTTTTTTGAAGCCACAATTTGAGCGACTTCAAAAAAATCTTTGATATGATCAGTATCTCCCATTATATCAAAAAAATCGTTACCCTTATAGTCATAAGAGGAACAACAAATAATAAAACGATTAGGATCAGTATGCCCGGAAAAACGCCCCCACCATTTTGCAATTTCGAGACTACCTTCCCAAAAATAACAACCTTTCCCAAGCCAGGCTGTTTCACTATTATCAGGAAATGGACCATTCAACTCAACATAAGCCTTGTTGTTTTTATCCTTCAATGTCTGATAAATATTACGATATGGACTGGGCTTTTCGAACATAATAAGAAATATTATTTCTCAATTGTAGAATTCATCAATCTTTCCTTCAAAGAAGACAAATTCATTGTAGGAAGAACCAAAGGCGCAACATTGGCTTGCAATGTAATAGTGCTGATAAAAGCACGTATATATGGGAAAATAATTGCTATACAATTACCATAAAAAAACTGAGGAATATCATTTTTTGAAACAACATCCCCTTCAAAAACAAATTCTGAAACACAAATTATATGAGCAAAAACTTTATCTTTCTTGTTGTCCTTGGCAAAAAAATCAATATTCAATACATATTTTTTCTTATTAGGATAATAAACACCATTAGGTTCAATTGCTAAACCTATATCTTTGGATAAATTTCCTAAATGCAATTGAATATCCTTGAAAAAATACTTTTCTAACGAAAATGCGGCTTTTTCCATAATTATTATGCGGCTAAACAATACTCACAATTAGTTGTATTGTTATTAAAACAATTATTTGATTGATCGATTAAAGAAGAATCAAAAGAATAATTATTATTCATTTTAAATTTATCATATTCCAATACACTCTCCAAGGTAGCCCTATAATCACCTACAGTCACACCACCACTTTTAGGTAATTCAGAAGCAACTTCATCAAAGTATGTTTTCAATTCTTCCTTAGTCATTGAATCAAAAACCTCTTTTAATTTATCTGCAAAGTATCCCATAATTATTATAATTTGATTATGTTACTACAATTTTTCACGTTACAAATATCAATATTAATACCAAGACAAACAAATATTTTTTTTAAATATTTCTACATTTTTCACAAGTCTTTATGTAACAATTGTTTAACGAATTTTTTATTAATTGTTTTATTAATTGTTTTATTAATCAATAATCATAAAGACAAACGCCAACCAAGATTCCTCGTTTCGCAACGGAATTCCGTGCTCGGATTTATGAAACAAAGGAAAAGATCCTTCGGCAGGCTCAGGATGACGCCGACGAGGCGAGGAGGAGAAAGAAAGAATAATTAAGCCACTACAGGGACATCCTGAGCAAAGCGAAGGAACTAAAATTAGTTGACGAATAAGACAAATAATTAAATATCCTCAAAGAGATTAATTATTAATCCATTTTATACAGAAATTTTCCTTCTGCATCTTTGATTTTAACACCTCGGAAAAATTCTCCTAAATATATTCTATTTTCACCAATATATTTGTATCTATACTCCAATTCATCTAAGTTTTCTTCGCTGATATTTTTATAGTCAGACAATAATTCTTTTAATTTAATATCTGCCTCATAAGCATCTTGCTTTTTACGTTCTTCCTCTTCGTACTCCATTTGTTCTTGAATAGATTCTTTTTCATTCTCAAATTGATATTGAATAAATTTATCCATTTCGGTTTCATACAAATACGAACGCCTATCCTTATCAGTAAAATTTAAATACAAGTAATTACTATCTGGAGTAATACAACTAATATTTTCAAAGTTTTCTCTTCCTGTTTTATCAAGCCAAAGTTTAGTTATTTCTGTTAATATAATTGCATTTTTTTTGTAATAATCCTTAATGTTATAATTGGACACGTTACAAAACTTTAAATTTATAGGATTGGATCGCATAATAAATGAATGTTTCAATTTGATTAAAATTGAAATCCAATTCGAATCATATAAACTACTTGAAGTTAATCTATTGATTATTTGGTCAATATACATAGTATAATTATCTCCATCCTTAATACAAAATCTTTCGTATGGAGTGGAAATGTTTTTAAATCTACAACCTTTTACCCTCTCAAATAATTCATCTATTTTAGTCTCATCTAAAGCCAACAAATGCTCTATTCCGTAATATGAATTATCAAGACAATAAAGTATGTCTGAAAATGGTTGAATTAAAGCGAGGAAAATACTATCAATCCTGTATTGCATTTCCCTTACTATAACAGAGTCAATGGGTTTGAAATTCTCTACTACTTTGGTAATTATATAAGATATATCTTGCTGATTGGTATATAAATCAATAAAAGATTTATCTTTTACTTTGCTGATATCCCTTAATATTTTATCTAACTTTCCTCCATTGAAACAGATAGGCACGTGCTGTCTGATATCAAACGGCAAATCCTCAGGTTTATATACAGCATTGTCAAAAAACATTATGATATGTCTCCATCCAAGTGTATGAATAGCATAACCCAATTCCAACAAAAACATTTGGATTAGGACTTTTACGGCCATTTTCCTTATCTTTCAATTTCAATGAAATTGTGGCATTCTCGCCCTGGCCTGAAACGGAATGAATTATCTCTTGCTCTTTGAGCGCAATGCTGATATCACAAACGTATAAAGAGCATTTTGCTATGCGATCAAAAATAGTTGCCTCAATACTAGGACTTCCAAGTTCACCGCTTGTAGCATTCTGCAATTCATATTCTTTGCTCTCTAGTTCATTAACATCATTCAACGAATATTCTGTTAGTTGCGGTTGCCCGTTTTCTGATTGTTTTGATGAAACCAAGGACAAATCCTTATTTCCGCTCTTAATCATTGCAATTTTCAAGCAATTGATTATCATTTCATTATGAGACTTGGAATTATTAAAATCGCTTGCCCACGAAAAGAAAACAGTCTTCTTCATACTCAAACCTCCTCCTTTTTTTACTTCAAATACTTATCCAATACAGCCTTCTTCATCTCATTTACCCGAGCCATTGAATTTCTCGCCTGAGAAATATTGTTCTCAAGGGCTTCAATCTTGGAAACGATTTCATCCTGCTCTGGAAGAGACGGAACTACCAAAGTAAAGTTTTGTATTTGGTCTTTGTCTCCACGTGGCATTTTCATACCTTTAACACCTTCCATAATGAAATCGAAAAACTTGTCCTGCTTCAATAAATAATACAAATACTGAGAATTATACTTTGACTTATCCGCATTTGTAAAAACCAAAACATCAGGAGAACAACCTCCGTCTATGTCGGCAAACCAAATCTTTTTAAGATAAGGTCTGATATTTGAAACCAAAATATCTCCTACATTATATTTAACAACCTTGTCAATATTAGGTATTTTATCATAAACTATCATACCTTCACAATTCTGAAGCAAGTTGTCAGTTGTTATATAAGAATCTGGATTAATATCGGCAAAATCAATCCTATCTTTGGCATAAGGAAGAACTTTCTTCACCGTAGTTCTCTCTCCCTCAACGCCATTTACAATCTCCTCAATCTCATTCTTCCATTTTTCGATATTATCCTTGTTGCTGTTATAGTCTGCATCTATCGCCTCGCATTCGGACACGATTTGGGCTTGAATGTCCATTGGTGGAAGCGGGAGTTTAATATCTTTTAAATCAGTTGCACTAATGCTTGCCTGATTTACTGCTTTCTTTGCATATCGAATAATCTGCTTAATAAAAATCTTTGAACGCATAGCTTCTACCAAATATCCCGGAAGACATTTATGGCTATCAACAATAATTCTAAGCAAATTAATTCCGTGTATAATTTTCTCGTCACTATTAAAAATTGCACATTTACCCAAATGTTGAAGACTGTTTATATGACTAAACAAAATATCTCCTTTCTGCAAAAAGTTCTTTTTATCTACTTCGTCATTAGTCCATTTAATAGCGTCTGGATTAAAGACTGATTTAGAGATTGATTCAATTCGAGAAACTTTATATTTTCCTATTTCATCAAATTGAGTTACATCCTTTCCATTAGAAATAGACAAACAAACATCATCCATTCTTACTACTGGGAAAATACTTGTTACTTCAATCTCCTTAGTTGTTTTAAGGTCTTTTTCAAAATCAATTTTCTTGAAATTCATCATCTCAACAAGATCAATATAAGAAACATATTCCATCAAATCTTGCGGAGTTTCAGAAATAATACAATTGTAGTTGTTTTTTATCAAATAATTGATTTTTGTATCATCATTATAATTATTGGGATTAAACAAAGGAGTTATTATTGAATTGATACCCTTGTTTTTCTCAATATCATTATCTTCGTCTGATATAGATTTATTCAAGTACTTTATACCTTCGTTTCCTTTGGATTCACTCCAATCATATCCCAAAAACTTTTTACTTGTTTTATTATCGTCAGGGCATTTCACAATCAATACAGGTTGTTTGTTTGATATTGCCAACATATAATAAACCAATTTGTCCATTTCTATGTTTCTGGTACTATTCAATATGTGAAGATAGAGTTTTTCATTCAGTTCCATCAGATCTTTAGCTCTTTGCTCCTCTGTGAACTTACCTTTAATCTCCTTTTCTTCTACTTTCGCAATTCTTTTTTTGATTTCTTTCGCAATTGAATTGTTCGAAAATTCAGAGACATAGTTATTGAAAATATCATATTTAGAAAGAATGTTTTGCCAAGAACGATTAGAAGTAAGTAAATATTTATAATCCTCTAAAGATACATTTATATGCTTACAATATCTTTCCAATACATTTTCTTCTTTATAAATACCATCTGCGTCGAAAACTCCATCAAACCAATTATTCACCCTATTTATACAATTTTGGTAATAATTAGGTTGACAAGTACGACGTTTCAAAAACAAGGCAATGGTATGTGTATTAGTTTTGCCAAAAGTTCCTGAACCAAATTCAACAATTGAGACTATTTCAAAATTTTTGATGATTATCTCTCTACATTTTGTATAAATACCGCCTTTGTCTAAAATACTGGTTGGCAAAATAATTGCTCCAACACCATTAGGTTTCAACAATTGGGACGCTCTTTCTACGAAAAATGTTTCAATTGCATTATTCTTAGCCTCATTGATACCGTCATCATAAACTTCAAACTTTGCCTTATCCTCGTCAGAAAGAGTTTCCAAGAATCCCT
>JAZQPB010000338.1:0-4076 GCA_045628165.1 Bacteroidales bacterium
CGCCCCTGTCGATGGTGATGGATTTGGTTTTCTTACGTCTGCCGTCCATCATTGTAAGCTTGTAATCGCCCATGAGATTCTTGGTAACAACTCCCGAATAAATATTCTTATCGTCGAGCTTCATCTCGAGATTTGGAGCATTCTTAACTGTAACAACCAATGAGCCGGTTACATGATGAAGCGACACGTCCATAGCCTTGGCGCCGCCCTTCAGGTTCACCTCAAATTCGGTGTTTACGTAGTAGTCCTTAGAAACCACGATTTTGTGCTTTCCGTTCTTGATGCTCTGATTGAACTCCTTGCCCTTTACTGGATAACGATTGCCGTCCACCGATACAGTGGCATTAGGCTGGTCGATATTCAGGATAAGGTAAGTCTTGTCTTTTGAGGCGTCCACTTCCACAAGTTTCTCCCTCTCTACCACTACTTCCTTCTCCACAACCTTAACAACCTCTTTCTCAACAATTTTCTCCACGAAAACCGTGTCCTTGAAAGCCTGCGAGAGTTCCTCCTTGCCCTGCAAAACCACCTGATACTGGTAGAGATTCTGAAAAGAAGCAGGAATAAATATAACGTATGGCATATAACCTTCGGCCCTGAGAGTAATTTTCTTTTCCTTGGAAGGAATACGGATAAAGATTCTTTTGCCATTGGTAATAGGCGCCTCCTTCAATATCACATCACCCTCCGATGTCGTGAATTTCACATTAGGGGCAAGCACATCCACAACGGCGGAATACACATCCTCATCGTCCTCGTTTACATACTTCTGACAATCCTTGGCGGCCATGTGAGCCTTAAAGGTGAGAGGCTCCACCACTTTTAGGTTTTGAGCTGATACGTGCCAGCCTGCCAGCAATGCAATCATCAATATTACAAAACGTTTCATATAATTTTATAAGTTTTAATTAATATCTAAATCATCAATGCCGAAGAGCTGGTCGGGAGGCAGAGGATTGCCCTGCTTGTCCTTGTTTGGCTGCCAGACTCTTACATGAATAATAGGCATCTTGTCGTCGCCCTCGCTGAAATCCCAGAGCAGAAACAAATAGCCCTCGTCGCGGTAACGGTCGGAACGGTAATTCTGAATAAGCCTTACATAATAGAAATCGGATTTTGAAGGATGTATATTAATCTTAACATCGGAAAACTCCACATGAATACTCTTGTTGGCATCAAATACACGTTTCAGGTCGGCGAGATACTGCTCCTTGTCCTTTCGGCGGTAATCCACCTTGTAGCTCGATTCCTTGGTCTGGATTACACGGCCGGTGATTATGAGCGCATCATCGCCAAAAATCTGATTCATGAAGTTGATGTCCTTGGTATTGTATGCCGTGCGGAAACGCTCCACATAGTCGAGAATTATCTGACGGCGGCGCATATCCACCACATCATCCTTGCGCTTGAAAATCCTGATATAAGTATTCTGATCCACAGTGATATGGAAACTTGTGATGATGCCCGACTCATCAAACGCAATGGACGCCTTCTGCTCCTGATTGTCCATATCCCTGAAAAACAGCGGAATATTCCTGATCTCGTAATCGTTGGTATGGTAAATGTGGATACCGAACTCCTTGATTACATTCTGCTTGCACATAAAAGGCGAACCGCTCCATAGCATCTTGAGCGATTTTTTCACATCACCGCTAAGAGGCAGATTCTGAAAATCAGGCACCGTATTAGTAACATAGCACCTATTGATCTCGGTGAGCAGACGCGAAATATTTTTCTGCGCCGCCGATGTCAGGGCGCTGTTATTCAGGTCGGTAATAGTAACATTCACCGGCTCCTGGGCATTAAGGACGGCCGACACCAAAAGCCCGAAAATCAAAAGCAGGAATTTTCTCATAGTTTTGGTCAATGTTTTTCGTTATACAAATCTTTAAGATTGTGAGTGGGAATATAGGCATTCACATTCACCGTAATCTTGCTTGCCATCGGGTCTATCTTCATGGATAGCAGATGGTTATAATTGTACTTGGGATTGGCGTATATCACAGTGGCCTTAAGCCCGAGATCGCTCACCTCCTCCACGCCGAAATACGCCACACTGTTGTCCATCAGGCAGAAAGAAACCAGTCTGGAGAGCGGCACCTCAAAAACCAGCTCGGTATTGTCGTACCGGCTCAGCACCACCTTCACGGGCGTGTTTGCAGTCACGATGCCTTGCATCACATTGGCCCACGATTCCTCCGGAAAAAACACATTGAACAGCGGCGTAGTGTCTCTGCGGTTAAAATACCTGTTGTGGTTCATGGATTCTATCATGTAGTAGCTTCCCTTCAAAACCAAGTATTTGGGAGTAGCCTCCAGCCGCGAAAAATCATTATAAATATACGGACTGAAATGTGGAATATCTCCCGTAAGCATATCATACATATACTGCTGGGCCTCCGAAATATTCCTGCCCCAAATAAGCGAAAACTCCTTGGGAAAATCCATCCTGCAAACCTGTGTGGAATCATGTTTCCAGATGGCGGAATACATCTTGAGGCCCTCCAACAGCACAAAATCGCAGAGCGAATCCACCTTCATGAATCCGAAAAGATCCACCTGAATATTGTGGTCCCGGATAATCTCCTCCCTCATCGCGGGCTTCAAAACCCTGAAATACAGATTGTATCTCTCCAGGAAATCGCAAATCTCCTCTGGAAACCGAGAACGCTGAAACTCCGAAAAAATCTTGCAGCCCATCTGGGTTACGGTTCCAGCGGTATCGGTGCGGGTATAATACTGCACCTTGCTCTTTTTCAGCAGATTGCCTATCTCGGCGAGCTCCACTGTGGCATATTTCTGCGCATGGCAGCTGATGGCGAGAGCTATCGCAGCTAATAGCGTTAAAATCTTCTTGCTCATAATCTTAGTTTCCTATCAACAAAAAATCACCGTTAACCGTGCCCTGCACAAAATTTCCGGCTTCAAAATCGCCTTCCACCACATCGCCGGCATGAGCCATGCGTTTTTTCATGTCTTTGCGGTTCAGCTGATGGTCCTCCGAATATTCCATGGTACCGAAACCTGTAGGACGGCCCTGACCATCAAGCCTGCCCGACCAGCGTCCGTAGCCCAAATCGTGCGACGACTGCTGTCTTCCGCTCCTGCGGTCAGAATCTCTCGAGAGGTCTATCTTCTGATCGAGCTGTTCTATTTCGTCGTCATCATCGTCGTCGTACAATTCGTCATACTCATCTTCATCGATGTTATGGTCGTAGTCGTCATCTTCCCAATATTCCTCTTCCTCATCCTGCTGAACAGGAGCTACAACTGGATTTTCGTCAATCACCACCGGAGGTTTGGGCTCGTCGGGAATTTTCTCATCCGGCGAAAGGAGCGCCCACACCACAAATCCGCCTGCCAGCAGGAGCAGCAAAAGCAGGAAAACTGCAATCCTGCGCCAGACCTTCTTGCGCTTGGCGTCGCGGATTTTCTCAAGCTCGTAATCCATGAGCGAATACACGGCGTTCTCGTCGAGATTGTGGATACGTATCAGCGAATCGAGACGCGCCCTCTCGGCCTGAGTGATTACGCCGTCGTCCACAATGTCGGTTATCACCTTGCGCACCTCGTCGGGGATGGCATTGTAACGCTTGCGGAGGTCAAAGAGAATATCGTCGCAGTTGCGGTAGCGGTTTTGCTTGTTCTGCTGAAGGCACTTCTGCACAACGGTCCTGTACTGCATCACCTCTATATTGTCGGTATAGCAGTTTTGCGGATACTGCCCGGTAAGGAATTCGGCCATAATGAGGCCAAACGCGTAGATGTCGGACTGGAGGTCTATATCAGCTGAATTAACTCTCTGCTCCGGCGACATATAGCGCGAAGTACCGGCCTGCTTGAGTCTGGTATCAAACGAATCGGAAATTGCGAGACCGAAATCTATAATCTTGACATTGTGGTTTCGGTTGGCTATCATGATGTTGTCGGGTTTCAGATCGCGGTGGATGAGTCCCGACTTGTGCACATACGACAACGCGCCGAGTATCTGACGTAGAATCTCGATCTTGTCGTCGGTATTGGTAATGCTATTAGCTGATATGATACGCGACAGGGGCTGACCATCCACAAACTCC
>JAZQPB010000339.1:0-6807 GCA_045628165.1 Bacteroidales bacterium
ATAGCCCCGACGGGGCGACGCCGTGCATAACCGGATGTGAAACCCGGTACGGGTTGAGCTTCCGGAGAGTACGGGTGAAGCATAGCATAGCCCCGACGGGGCGACGCCGTGCATAGCCGGATGTGGAGCCCGGCACGGGCGGAGCTTCCGGATCGACGGACATACGGATCGACGAACACACGTATGGCGCATCCAGCCCGATAATGCCGCATCCGAATTCCTATATATATTTTGCGTACTATTTACATTATTTAACATATTTCCTCTTGCAGATTCCAAAACTATATCATATCTTTGTGGCGTAATTATTACACAATACTAACCCTAAAAAAGCAATAACTATGAAAAACTTCGACGAGATTTTTGAGGGAGCCCTGAGGTTCCACCACTACGCCAACACCGCCTATCCGCTGACACCTTTTTCGCTCCGCGAATACGAAATCAGCATCAGAGATAGCGAAACTATATATAAATGTGTGAAGGAGAATATCCAGGCACAGGAAAAACTGAGCCTCTACGTTCACGTGCCGTTCTGCGAGACAAGGTGCAGATTTTGCGAGTACGTGGTACTTGACAAGCCAAATCCCGACGACCAGAACACCTACACCGAGCACCTATTAAAGGAGATAGAAATGTACCGCGAGATTATCGGCGATAAGCCTATCGTGGGCTACGATATGGGCGGTGGCACTCCGGCTTACCTCAGCAACGAGAACCTCACAAAGATTACCGACGCGATTAAAAAATTCAACCTTGCCGATAATCTTGTGATGAGCATCGAGACCACACCCGTAATCGCCGTGAAGAATCCCGAAAAGATTGCCTTTCTCAAATCGTTGGGTTACAAGAGGATATCAATGGGATTTCAGACGGTGAACAGTTGTCTGCTCGAGAAACTGAACCGCGAGGGAGGTCAGCATATTTACGACAAGGCTGTTGACAATATCAGAAAGGCCGGTTTCAAGAATCTGAATATCGACCTCATGTACGGCTTCCTAAACCAGAGCAACGAGGATTTCAGAAACACCGTGCGCTACACTATCAGCAAGAATCCCGAGTACATTACACTTTACCGAAACCGTTACAAGGGAACCAAACTTGAAGCCGAGGCTGGAGGAGTCTCGCTCTACAAGGCAAATGTACAGTACAACATTGCATATCAGGAACTTAAGAAGGCCGGATACATTGCCAACAACGGCAAGAATACTTTCAGCAAAATCCCCGGCGACTATGGCACAAGCGATTACCTGACCACACGAGTTGTGGACGCCACCTCTTACGTGGGCTTTGGCCTTGGCGCTCAGTCGTTTGTGGGTAATTACCTGGCCTACAATCTCGGTTGCGACAATCACAAACTCAATAAATATTACGACGCTATCGACAGCAACATTCTGCCAATCAACGACATAGCCGATATGCCCAAGGACGAGGTCCGAGCCAAGGCCCTTTCCGTAATGTTCTACTTCGGTTTCATATCGATGAGCGCATATCAGAAGCGTTTCCAGGAGGATTTCAAGGTGGTTTTCAAGGACGAGATCAAATACTTGGAGGACAACGGATTAATGGAGTTTTTGGAAGACGATCCCGACAAGTTTATGATAACAGGTTACGGCGTGGAACACCTTCCCGGAATCATCGCGCTCTTCTATTCTGACCGCTCTCAGGAAGAAATGTTCCGCCTTATGGAGAAAAAGGTTGATGAGACAAGTTATGACGAGATTTTCCTGAAAAACTACAACCGCAAGGAATACGACGCGCCGTCGGTAGCCACTGATATTGTGTTACTTAGCGACGACAAGAAACAGGTTTTGCTGATTACCAGAAGCGAGAATCCATTCGTGAACAAACTGGCCTTGCCCGGCGGTTTCTACCGTCCCGACGACGCCTCAGTGAAGGCCTGCGCACTCCGCGAACTTCAGGAGGAGACCTCTACCCTACTCAGCGACAATGTTCTCAACTTCGTGAAAATCAATGACAAGCCAAACCGTGACCCACGAGGTTGGATTATCTCAATGGTTTACAGCGGAACTGTTGACGCAGACAGCATAAAACCCAAGGCCGGCGACGACGCAATCTACGCCAAGTGGTACAATATCAGCGACTTGAAACAAGACCAACTCGCCTTCGACCACTGGGAGACTATTATGGAAGTGTTGGGCTAATTTCCGCTTACCTTATATCCTCCCCATAGCGCCAACAATCCTACAAGCAGACTGCACACAATATAAATTACACTCATCATCATATCACCGCCTTTACCAAGGAGGAAATTCTCGTTGGTGAAGGTGCTGAATGTGGTGAATCCTCCGCAGAAACCCACTGTCAGCAAGGTCTTTGCCTCGTTGCTGATTGTGGAATTGTTGAACAATCCAGTAAAGAGACCGATAAAGAAACAGCCAAGTACATTTACAGTGAAAGTAGCCAACGGGAACGAGCCCATTATACTGAATTTCAAGTATTTTGAAATAAGATATCTGAGTGCGCCTCCGCAACCACTACCAAGAAAAACTAATAAAACCAATTTCATTTTTGATTTTCGATTTATGATTTACAGAACACGGATGACGCAGATGGGGCGGATCGGCGCAGATTTTTCTTTTAATATAAAAAAAATAACAATCTGTGAAAATCCGCTCAATCCGTGTAATCCGTGTTCCATTTTCGTTTTGCAAAGTTAGAAATAATAGTTAAATTTGCAATTATTAATAATGTGATATTTTGTGCGTTTCTGTAGAGACGCGGCCCTGCCACGTCTCCAAATAATCAATGGAAAATGAATGTAGTAAACGAAAAATATTTAGGCGATTTTTTGGAATATCTCACCTTGGAGAGGTCGATGGCCAACAACAGTATCGAGGCTTACCGCAACGATATCGAGAAGCTGTGCTATTATGTGGAGGAGTTTCTCGGCGGACGAAACCTCGAGACTATCACTATGGACGAACTCTCGGGCTTCCTGGAGTGGACGGCTAAAATGGGACTTTCGCCAAGGACTCAGGCAAGGATTCTGAGCGCCGTCAAGAATTTCTACATTTATCTTCTTGGCGAGAATATCGTGGCCGAAAGTCCCGCCTATCTGCTCTCTACTCCCAAACTTGAAATGGCTCTGCCGACGGTTCTCAGCGTCGAGGAGATTGATATGATAGAGGGCGCGATTGACTTATCGAGCGACGAGGGCGAGCGAAACCGCGCTATCATCGAGACTCTATACAGTTGCGGTCTGCGTGTATCCGAACTCATAAACCTCAAGGTATCAGACATTTTCCCCGACCAAGGTTTCATAAAGGTGACAGGAAAGGGCGACAAGACGAGGCTTGTGCCAATCTCGGAGTCAGCGCTGAAATACATAAACTTCTACATTGAGAAAATGCGCTGTCATATGGCGATAAACAACGAGAACAAGGATTATCTTTTCCTGAACCGTCGTGGCCGGAAACTTACCCGGGTGATGATTTTCACGATTGTAAAGAGGCTTTGCGAGTTGGCTGATATCCAGAAAGTTGTAAGTCCTCACACGTTCCGCCACTCGTTTGCCACTCATCTTGTGGAAGGCGGTGCCGACCTCCGCGCAGTCCAGGAAATGCTGGGTCACGAAAGTATCCAGACCACCGAAATCTACACCCACCTCGACAGCCAGTATCTCCGCGACGCCATTATGAGCCACCACCCAAGAAGCGATAGAAAACTCATCAATTTCAATGACTATTAAATAATTACGAATTACGAAATCCGAATTACGAATGCGATCATGATTAACCTGAGTTCGACGAATTCTTAGAAACGTCGCTTCGCTCAAAATCTATCAAAAATCTTTTTAAAATTGTATTGAGGATCGCCCGAAATCCTGGGCAAAAATCATTCAAAAATTTTTCGGTCCCTACGGGACCACTGCTGATTATAGAAAAGTCCGTCCCGTTAGGGACAAAAAGATTTTTGTAAAATTTTCGCCCAAAATTTCGGGCAAAATACGATTTTTAAATGATTTTAAAATAATTTTGAGCGTAGCGACGTCTTTTAACTAACCTTTCGTAATTATCCAAACAGTTCAGAGACCTCAATTCCGAGTTGCTTCAATCTTTCGGCGTGACGATTCACGATATCCATTTCGTCGCCTTTCAGGGTGAAGACGGTTATGGATTTTACGTCGCGGGAGAATTGCAGGCGTCCGTGGAACTGAAGTTCAAAGTTCTCGAAACCAGGCATATCGTCGGCCTTTATCGCCAACATATTAGGATTCTTGGTGGAGAGTTGCTCGTCCATAATCAAATGGTGCATAAAATCCAGACCACGGAAAAATCTTGTTCCCTGAGGCACGGGCTGTGTCGGGTAACCTTTTATGCAGACAGACTTGGGATCATCGACTGGAGTCGGGGTTTTCATCAGCGACTCGTTGAAATCGAGACTGCTTCCCACAGTGAGAGTGGTCCGGTCCATAAGGTTCTCCTTCCTGAAATTCAGCATAATGGCGCCGTAATGCCAGAAAATATCAGGATCGCGGGCCAGGTCGGATAGTTTGTTCTTTCCTGTAAGGATTCCGTATTTGGGGAACTCCTCGGGCGCAACGCCGTCGAGATCTACGCCATAGATATTTTTCAGGGCTTTGATCCTGACCTCGGGACCGCCCATAGTGGAGCCCCGCTGACCAGTCTCGATAGAATTCTTGATATAATCCGACTCAACAATCTGATCGAAAACGTCGGCAGGCACACACATAGAGAAGTCGGATTCAGAGACAATATTCCTCAGAAACTCCTCCACAACCTTCAACTTGTCCATACAATTCTGCTGAGTCTGAATCATTGTATTCAGAAACACACGCTTCTCATACACCGGCGCAAAGGCTTTGAGAATGGGATATTTAGATGATTTGAGATTCATAAATTTCGGGGTTTGATTTCTGCAAAAATACATAACTGAATTCAAAAAGCCAAAAATATTTTTTAGGAAGTCGCTTCGCTCAAAATCTTTCAAAAATCTTTTGGTCCCTATGGGACCATTCCTGCAATTTAACAAAATCTTAATATCCGAAAATTCGCCGTGTCATTTTTTTTTTGAATTTTGCCACCAAAACATTACAAACCAAATCTTTATAAAAGATGACAGAAAATTCACCCAAAAAAGATTACAAGCCAGCAGAACTTGAAATAGTAGTAGTCGATCAGACCGACATTATCTGCACCTCTTTTGGACCTGCCAGCATTTCGGATATAGATGAAGGCGATGAACTCTAAAACCCAAAGTATCAGAAAAATGAGAAAGCATTATTTATCAATTGCGATGATTGCCACAATGGCCCTCGCATCGTGTGGCACCGAGAACGACGACGTTCAGATTCAGCCAGCTGATGGCGACAAGACCGTAGAGACCCCAGCCACCGACAACAAGGAACAGATCACCTTCAAGGCCGTATATTCCGACGGCGACGAAGGCATATCGAAAACTGCCATCGTGAACAGGACAAGCCTCGTATTCACCGCCGGGGACGATATCATAGTTTTTGACGGCAAGGAGTCTTCCGTTTTTACAGGAGATATCAGCACCGGCACCTCAGCCACCTGCAACTTTACAGGAACAGCAGATCCTGATGCCGAGAATTATTATGCTGTTTATCCAAAGTCGGCTGAAAAATTGACAGCATCGTCAGCATCAGCCACTATACCAGTCGCACAAGATGCCGTAGCCGGAACTTTCGACAAGAATGCCCACGTGATGGTGGCATCGGCAAGCGGAGTCAAGAAGGAATTCAAGTTCAAGACAGCCAACGCATTCATAAGAATCACCGCGCCAAGAAACCTGAAATCAGTAGTGATGACCGGCAACAACGGCGAGAAGATAGCAGGCAATATCACAGTATCAGACTACTCTGACATTACGGTATCTGATGCTTCCGCAACTTCCATAACCCTCACGGGCACAATGGAGAAGGGCAAGGAGTACTACATTTCGTATGCCCCAGCCAAGTTCGAAAACGGCATCAAACTCACCCTCACCGACAAAGACGGCAATGAGGGCACTTACACGACAAATCGGTTTGAGTCTAAGCCCAATCAGGTGAACAACATTAAGGAAGAGAAGTTGGAGAAGGCGTTCTATTATAAGTTACCAGCGGGAGAATCATTGAGCGATTATCTTGCAAATTTTACGGGAGAGGTTGCTGAGGTAATCTTGACTAATTATTCTTCAGATGACGTAAGAAGAGCTTTAAATAATAATCCTACCAAAAAGGTAAAACTTGTTTTGCCGGAGAGTGTAAAATCAATTGGAGATGATGAATTCCGTAATCGTAATAACCTTGTCTCAATTGAGATGCCAGGTGTTGAAAGCATTGGAAATTATGCATTCTATCATTGCTCAGACCTTGTACTGACCTCGCTTCCAGATGGTGTTACCAGCATTGGAGATTATGCATTCTCTACTTGCACAAACCTTGCACTGACCTCGCTTCCAGAGAAGGTTAAAAGCATTGGTGGATATGCATTCTTTGGTTGTAAAAACCTTGCACCGACCTCACTTCCTGAGGATCTTGAAAGCATTGGAGACGTTGCGTTCTTTAATTGCACAAACCTTGCCCTGAAGTCGCTTCCCGAGAATCTTAACAGCATTGGTGAATATGCATTCAAGGGTTGCACAAGCCTTGCACTGACCTCGATTCCTAACAAGGTTTCCAGCATTGGAGACAACGCATTCTTGGGGAGCACAAGCCTTGCTCTGGAATCGCTTTCTGATGGTGTTACCAGCATTGGAGACAATACATTCTATGGTTGCACAAACCTTGCACTGAAGTCGCTTCCTGATGGTGTTACCAGC
>JAZQPB010000340.1:0-7894 GCA_045628165.1 Bacteroidales bacterium
ACTATGGTAACCACTGGCATCGCCTGTGGCTTATTGAGGGATGGATACATACACAAAAAAAGGAGTCCCCATTTCTGAGAACTCCTTTCGTTTTTTGTACCCGGGACAGGACTCGAACCTGCACGTCGCGAAACACTAGAACCTGAAACTAGCGCGTCTACCAATTTCGCCACCCGGGCAACATTATTATCTTTGCTTTTGCGAGGGCAAAGGTAATAATGTTTTTTGGCTTTTCCAAATATTTTGTGAAAATATTTTCGTTTTTTTTATTCCGTAGCAGTTAATTTGTTGTCTTTCATGTGTTCTACGTACAGCTGTATGATTGCCTGAATCTGTTTTTCCATGTAGGGCAGCTGAGTGAATCTGTCTTTTTGGTCTATGAGATTGTTTTTCAGCTGATAATCCCTCAGATAGTCGTAGATGCCGGCAAGCTTGTTGTTGCTGTACTGAATCATCAGTGTATCAAGATAATACATTGATGTTCCGTTTATGTCGTTGAATACATAGTTTACGTATCTGCTGGAATCCTGTTCGAAAACGTCCTTGCCGAAAGAGAAATGTTTTCCCTTGTAGTTGAGCAGTCCGAGCAGGGTAGGGGTTATGTCGATCTGCTGCATCAGGCGCGTGCTGTCGCACTTGGCCGGCAGCTGACCGTCGGGAGTGTAGAAGAAAATCGGAATCCTGAATTTTCCGTACTCGTTGTTGTATTCCTCGCGCGAATTTGGGCCTGTGTGGTCGGCTGTTACTACAAACAGCGTGTTCCTGAACCACGGCTTGTTTTTCACGGAATCGAAGAATCTCCTGAGCGAGTAGTCGCTGTATCCCACGGCCTTGTGCATACGGTGAGGTCCGTCGGGGAATAGGTCCTGATACTCATCCGGCACTCGGTATGGCTGATGGCTCGATGCCGTGAATACTGTGGCCAGGAATGGCGTGGAGTCCTGCGCCATGCGGTCTACCTCCTGCGCAAAATACTGGAGATATGGCTCGTCGAATATGGCCCAGGTGCCGTCGAACTGCGAGTGGTCGTCGTATTCATCCATGCCGTAATACTCGCGGAATCCTATCGAATTGGTGAACATCCTGAATCCCAGTGTGGTATTGGGCGCGCCGTGATAGAACGCGCATCTGTAGCCCTCGCGGCGGAGTATGTCGGGAAGTCCGTCGAGAGTGTTGTTGGCGTATACATAGTAGCAGTAAGGCTCTATGTATCTGGGAATTCCGGCAAAAACTCCGGGCATGGCGTCCACGGATCTCAGTCCGTTGGCCAGCGATGTCCTGAAGTGGTAGCTCACGCTTATCAGCGAATCGAGGAATGGGGTGAATCCCTTGTACTGTCCGCCGTCGAGGTCACGGTTGTAATATCCGGTGTATTCGGTGCTGAATCCCTCCAGAATAAGTACCACGATGTTTTTGCGGTTCATGTTTTCCACGCTATCAGCTGATATGGTATGTATGGTGGCAAAGGCATCCTCCAGCTCCTGGTGGTCGGTGTAGAATCCGGGATTCTGGAATCCTGACTTGTGGAGCGTGGTGAGTATGGTGAACGGCGTGTTCAGCACTATGGGCGCGTATTTCGATTCGGTGATGTACAGCTGGGCCGAATCCATGCGCAGCGGATGCATCTTGAGCGCCCATCCGCCCCTCAGACCTATGAAGGTGAAGAACGTGAGCCCTAAGAATACTATGGTGTGCAGCGGATAGTATACCGCATTGTGTGCATATTCGCCGGGCTCCTTACGCTGGCGTACGGGATTGTAATACAGGTATATGAGAGCTGATACGCTGATTATTCCAAACAGCCACACGGCCCAGTATTGTGTGAGCGACGCCTTCAGGATTTGCCCGATATTGGTCTCGTGGCCAAATTCGGAGAAAAACGATGCGGTGGTTCGCCTGCCTCCGAATTCAAAATATACTATGTCGGCGGCGTTTACGAGTATGCCGATGGAATTTACTATTATAAACAGCCATTTCACCAATCGCTGATATCCCGCCGAGTCGCGGAACTTGAATGGCAGGGTCTGCATCACCACAAACAGGATGTTTAGGTAGCAGAGGGCCGAGAGGTCGAACCTGAGGCCGCCCAGCAGCATCCGCGGCATCAGCTCGGTCTGCTGGGTTATTACATCCATGAAGTTGTAGCAGCAGAACACCAGGCGTGCCGCGGTGTACAGCATCATGGCTATGGCGAAGTTTACCGCCATTATCAAAGCCGGCTGGCGCAGTAGATTTTTCATTTAGTCGAAGTAGAAATATTCGTCGTCCTGCTCCATGCTCTTGCGTTCCAATATGTTGGTGGCCAGTGTGTCGGCTGTCTGAACCACGGCGCAGAGGGGGCAGATATTGCGCGCTGTGTTCATGTTCTCCTTGATGTCGGCGCTGTGGAACGGGAGGTCCCATGCCGACATGTGCCAGCGGATGGCCATTATCTCGTAGTCGCTCATGGCCAGGCCGGCGCGCAGGCACACGATTACGGATTTTTCGCCGTGGCCCAGGGGGAAGTTTGTGTAGTCGAGTTTCCAGCCCTCGGTGGTGTATATTCTGCCGTTCTTGTCCTTGCGCTGCTTGGTGGTTTTCTTGTAGATATCGGCCTTGCACACGTCGTGCAGCAGAGCCGAAATTATCACGCTGTCCTTCTTGAGCATCGGCTCCATGTCGGGATTAAGTGCTATCATCTGCTCGCGTATTCCCAGGGCCACGCGGCAAACATTCAGGGAGTGCTCCACGAGACCGCCCTCGGTATTCAGGTGGAATCGGGAAGAGGCCGGCGCCACAAAGAAGCCGAGGTCCTCAAGCTCCTCCAGGAGGTCTTCCACGCCGTCGCGCTCGGTGGATCTCAGGAGGTTTATGAATTCTTTTTTCAGGTCTTTGTCTATCATTTTTGGATCTTGTTTCCCCCAGTAAAATATGGACTGTGTCCATATTTTATACTGGGGGTTATTGATACTTTGTCCCCTTCGGGGACGTTGATTCTTAATTCTTGATTACTTTTCCGCTCATATCCGCTATACCGGCCTTTACGAGGTCGTCTATGGTTATGGACGGCAGATTGGCGGATTGAGCCATGCGCCGGGCGGCCGTGCGTCCTATCTCGAAAGCGTCCTGCGCCGATCTGAACTGGTGGTTGCCTTCCACCACGGGGATTACGGTCTGGGCTATGGTTTTCTTCCCGTTTACGGCTATCACGTATCCGTATCCGTTTTCCATTTTCTGGGTTTCCATGTGTATGCTCATGTTGCCCATGCCTGTGGTGTCGAACGTCAGGAAATCGCTGTCCTGTACTCTGCCTCTGCCCCCTGTCTGGCAGGCGCTCAGGGTTATGGCAGCTAATAGCGTGTATATTATTGGCTTACGCATATTTTTAGCATTTTAGCTGATACAAAATAAAATTAGAAAATCCTGCTGAGGAAGTAGCATCGTCTGGTGGTCCACTGCGAGAGCGGAATCACGAATCCGAAGTTTCCGAATATTGTGAGCTTGGGGCTCGATTCAAACGGCCTTATCACCTGGCCGTCGCCTACTATCATCTCGTATTCGGGATTCATGAATCCCTTGGGCTGGATGCCGAATTTCACGTTTATGATGTTGTAGTTGAAACCCAGTATTATCGGGACGTTTATTTTGTTGATGGCGTCCTTGTGGGCGTCGGTGCGGTGGGTGGTTTCCATTCCGTCGGATTTCTGCGCCGTGGTTAGCTTCATGTTGAAGTCCACCTGCGTGCCCATGAAGAAGTAGCCCTGATGGTTGTATATCTCCGATCCTAATTTTATGTATACCGGCACACCTATCGACATTACCCTCTGGGTTTCGGTGATGGAGATTTTCTTGCTGTCGCTCTGGTATTTGGCGGTGTTGCCCCACGAGTGCACTACTGCTCCGGTCACGAAACCCATCTTGTCGTTCTGGAGGTCGTGGTGGAATTGCAGACCTATATTGAATCCGGGCGTGTAGTACTGGCCCTTTACGGGATTCAGGTGAACCTTGCCCTCCGAGTCCTTGTAATAGAAATTCATGCATGGGTCGGGCTGAAAGTTCAGACAGTGGGTGGAGCCTATCTCGAGGGCAAAGTAGTTGAACTCGAAATGGTGCCCCTTTTGCGCTGTTGCTATCATCGGCATCAGTAATGCCAGTATTGCTATTAATGTGTTTTTCATTGCTGTTAGGTTTTAGGGGCGGTATACCCAGTTAGTGTTTACGTATTTGTCGTCGCCGGTTACACGGCCTCCGCCTACGTAGGCGCGGTCGCCGGCGTTAATTACGAATGCGCGCGAAATCTCCTTGTTGGTCTCGGCGGGGTCGCCGTTCTTGTATGGCGCGCATTTGGTGATGCGGTTGCTGCTGAGCTCGTATTTCACGAAATCTGAATAGCAGTTGCCGTCGCAGTCCTCGCCCGATCCCCAGTAGAATGTGTTGCCTATGGAGAATGCTACACCGTATCCGCGGCCCTTGAAATCGGCCGGGAACGGATACTTGTCGCTCAGGCGTGTCCACTTGAAGGAGTAGGCCTCTACCGAACCGCCCTCGGGAGCCGAGAACGTGCATCTGTAGAGGTCGCAGAAATTCTTGCCCTTGGCGCCTATTCCGCCGGCCAGATATACATTGTCCTCTATCTCCACGGCCGACATTCCCGATCTGGTGTCGTAGGGGAAACGCTCTGTCATCTGCTTGAAGTATCCGCGGCTTGGTGTGGCGTTGCCCTTCTCGTCGCTGTCCATCACAAAGGTGTAGAAATCATTCGGATAGAGTTTCTCGCCGTAGAGCTCGCATTCGCCCAGGCCCACAAATCCGTAACCGTATATTCCGAAAGCCACGGCTCCGGTGCGCACCTGTCCGGCGAAGACATTCAGGTTGGCGTCCATTGCCATTCCGTCGAAGAAATACGATACCTGTTCCCACTTGTTTGTGGCCATGTCGTAGCAGAAAAACTGCTGGGTGTAGTCCTCAAAAGTGTATTGGTCGGCCCTGGTGCATCCTGTGCCCACGTATAGGCGGCGGATCTTGTTTTTCTTCTCGTCCTCGGTGTTCAGGTAGAAACCTGCGGCGCCCCAGAGTGCGAGTTTCATGTTGCTGAGCTGACGGTATTCTTTCTTCTTGGCCGAATAGCAGTAGAAGTCGTTGTAGCAGGAGCTTCCGTTGCGTCCCAGTCCAAAGTATGTGACAGTGTCGTCGTCCTCTATGGCCACAATGCTCACGCCATCAGCTCGCTGAGACATGGCCTTGCCGCCTATGCTGATGAGGCCGGCATCAAACCACTTGTCGTGAGGCACGGCTGTGGTGATTTTGGCAACCTCGGGATTGTATCCCACATTGCCGTTTCTGGTAATCACAAAACTGCGCACCGAGTAGCTGGTCTCGTGCTCCAGCCCGGTGATGAGGGAGTGGAATACATCGCCGGAGTTTACGAATTTCTCGTGGATTATGCAGTTTGTGGAGTCCTTGTTTATGTACGGGTCGTAGTTGCCCTTCACCCAGCAGTGTCCGTATCCTATGATGTCGTCGTCGGCGTATTCAAAACCGCCTTGGATGCTTATCTCGTTGTCGGATACGTAGAGGCATGTGTCCTTGAGGGCGGCGCTCTCAAGCACGGCCTCTTTCTGTGTTACAAAGGCGTTTGGGTAATATACATCGTATGATGCGTACTGCTCGTAGTCCATACTGCACGAGGCCAGCAGCATTGCCGATGCTATTATCGGTATTTTGTATATTCTCATAATTTAAGATGATAAGTCAGTATTTTTCCGCAAAGTTAATAAAAAATGTTAAAATAAAACAAAAAAAAAGCCCGGATTGCAAAAATGATTTCTGCAAGTCCGGGTATTGGGGTTTTGCAGCTGATACGTATCAGCTGGGTGTATCTGATGGACTATTCCTTCATGGCGTTCAGGCGCTCGCGTCGCATCTGGCGTCTTCTGTGCATCTGCCAGCGTCGCCATACGAGGAAGAATATCAGCGCTCCGAAAACTACTATCTCGAATACTATCATCTTCCATGTGAGGTAGTCGCCCTTGGCGCGGCTCCACATCTCCACGAGTGCCTCGGCCTCTGTGCCGGCGTCGTGCATCAGGATGGTGTGGTCGATAACGCTCTTGTCGGGATATAGTACGTGGTTTAGCCTTACGTGGCTGGCCTCTGGGCCGAAGAAGTATGATGCGTCCACGTAGTCGTAGGCGCTGTCCTGCATGGCCTCGAGAACCTCGGGAACTCCCACGCACGATACGTAGCCCGATGCGGCCATGTTCCTTACGGCGTGCTCGCCGGTATTGAGGAAGTTGATGAAGTATGCGGCGGCCTTGCGGTTTACCGAGTAGATTGGGATCACGTATGCGTCCATCCACGCGTTGGTGCCCTCCTCGGGAACCACGTACTGGAGGTCTACGCCCTCGTCTTCCTCGTCGATGGCCCACTGTGCGTCGCCGCTCCAGGTCAGGTTCAGCCAAACCTTGCCCTGGCACATTCGCTCCTTGCCGAAAGCGGCCTCCCAGCCTGCTATCTGCGGCTTGGCCTCCTTCAGCACGTCTTCCACGGCTTTTAGGTTTTCAGCTGATAGGTTGCACGCGAGTTCCTGCCTGTCTGCCGTGCCATCAGCTATCTCCTTGCGCTTGGCGTACTGGATGAGCACCGAGTAGCCGTCGCGGAAGGCGTCCTTTATGTATATCTGGCCCTTGAACTTGGGATTCAGCAGCGCTCCCCAGCTCTTTACCTCCTCCTTGTCCACGTATGCGGAGTTGAAGAGGAATCCGGTGGTGCCCCATACGTATGGCGATACGTAGTCGAGCACATCCACGCTGTCGCTCATCTGCCTCATCAGGTTCTTGATGAATGGCGCGGTGTTGTGGAGGTTGTTCTCCACGCCCTCCACGAAATTCGTGTCTATCTTTGTCAATAGGCCCTTCTTTATCATGCGCTCTATGATATACTCCGACGGGCATACCACGTCATAGTCCTCGTGGCCTTCCTCTATCTCGGTGAGCATGTACTCGTTGATATCGAAGGTCTGGTAGATGATGTGGACAGGCTCGCCGGTCACCTTCTCGTAATACTCCTCAAACTCGGGGATGAGGTCCATGTCGGTGTAGTCGTTCCAGGTGTAGATCTTGAGTGTGTGGGCGCGGTCGTATGTCTTCTGCGCCATGGCAGATGATGCGCACATTAGCGCCACAATAAATATAAAAAGCAGTTTTTTCATTATTTCTTGTTGGCGTTTTGTTTGGCGGTTCTCAGATTAAGGATAATCAGAAGCACCAGAATTGTGATGAAAATTATAGAGAACAGAGGTCTCAGCTCCGGGGTAAGTCCGCCCTTGCGCGCGTCGATGTAGATGAAGGTAGAGATGGTATTGAGGCCATCGCTGCCCTTGGTGAACAGAGTCACGGCAAAGTCGTCGATAGAGAGAGTGAGCGCCAGGATGAATCCCGACAGCATGCCCGGTTTCAGCTCCGGGAAGATAACCTTCCTGAGTGCTATGAACGGTGTGGCTCCAAGGTCGATGGCGGCCTCGTAGAGATTAGGATTCATCTTCATGAGTCTCGGCATCACCGACAGCACCACGTATGGCATACAGAAAGCCACGTGGGCGCATATTACCGACACAAGACCTCTCGGCAGGCCAATGGCCACAAAGAGCAGGAATATCGATGTACCGGTGATGATGTCAGGGTTTATCATCGGAATCTGGTTCACGAAATTCATGGCCCTCCTGGCCCTGCTGCGCATATTGAATATGCCTATGGCAGCTAATGACCCCAAAATTGTGCTGAACACCGCGCTCACCACGGCTACCAGGGCTGTGGTCCAGATGGCGCTGTTGAGCGACGGGCCGGCCTCGCCTTTCAGGAGGTTGGCGTAGAGATCCAGCGTAAAACCATGCCAGCTGCCGAGAGCCTTGGCATCG
>JAZQPB010000341.1:0-3076 GCA_045628165.1 Bacteroidales bacterium
AATATGAAAACTATGAAAGCGAAATTACCATTTACGGATGAGATACCAATTTTGCGTGACGTGGAATTCCTTGCAAAATACTCAAAGATGAACACCGACGACCGCAACAGGTATTGGAGTAGTTACGACCAGTACGTTACAACGCTGGGCGCAATCGATTATGCCCGTGAGGAAGGCATAAACGTGGGGGCTCAAAAAGAACGATCGTCCATTGTCTTGAAAATGAACGCCAAAGGTTACTCAGCACAAGACATTTCCGAAATTGCCGAAATTCCTATCGATGAGGTGGAGAGGATTATCAACAAGTGACATTACAGACCATAACTTGGCTTCCCTATCAAAATCACAGGTTTCTGAAGCACATGACTCAAAACCACCACATCCTTTGTATAGGTATTATAAGTGTCATCATTGAAAGTGACGGTAAGTTTCACCTGATACTTGCCGCCATTTTTGTATATATGAGCGCCATTTGCAAAAGAGGAAGTCTCGCCGTCGCCGAAATCCCACAATGCAGATTTCAGGTCCTTGACCGTTGCGCTGTAGTAGAGAGTGTTGCAATCTACATTGCAGTCGAAAGCAAATGGATAATAATACGTATGGGCAAACTGAGGCTGATTGTCAGAGGTTATGGAAGTAGGATTCACCAATGCAAGGTAATCGTATGTGATTGTAGGAGTATCGGAATCCAAGTCGGCAACACGGACCAAAGACTTGCTGCCACTCAATATTACAAGGTCGCCGTTGGAACTTAGGCGCATATCCAAAGCCTCTTCGGGCAACTCCCCTACCCTCTCGGATTTATCAAGCACATTACTGATGCCGTTAAGATACTCTACCGGCACACGATATACATTGCGGTCGTTGTAATCGTTTCGGCAGTAATAAAGATACTTGCCTTCCGGAGAAAACATTGGAGCAATATACCAGGCACCCTTCGCCACAGGCACATCTACAGTACGTGCCGACCTCACCACGCCTTTCGCATTGTCGAAATCTATATAGAGGAATCTATTCCACTCACCATTGGCCCAGCCAAAAATCTTGGTCTGATCGCGAGAAACCGAATACGAGCCCATTCCTGCATATAGATTCAATCCCGACAAGTCGTAATCGGACTCATGAACTATACCATTCGGCGTAAGTGAGTGAATCTCCAAAGATTTGGCTGAATTATACAGCAGCCAGAAACTGCGACTGTCAGGCTTGTTTACAAAGAGAGGAATGCCGTCCAAGGTTGAATAATCGAAAGAGGCGTAATTATCGGTAACCACAGGTCTCAACTCATCGTCCGAACCGTCGATAATACCAAACACGGTACTCCAAGGGCGGTTCTCAGTATCGTGATAGCAGAAGAGATAGCATTTGCTCCTGCCGGGAAACGGCACTATCGACAATCCTCCTATATAATCAAAAGAATAAGAATCCTTCTTCTTGAAAACCACCTTGCCCTCGCGGTTGTAGATGGTATTATTGCACATAAAGTACATTAGCCGTCCGTCCTCGGAGCTCACCACCGTAAGATTTGGATAAGACTTGATGGCGGTGTTTTTCCTCACAGACGGAGGCTCGGTATTGAAATCGATGATATTGTTGCCGATAATCCAGTTGGCGTCCTCAAACTGCGCCCTTGCATCAACGGCTGCAAATACGAGAAACAATATGGCAAGAAACTTATACATATCTATAATATCTTGGAGACGTGCCAAGGGCGCGTCTCTACATTTCTTTCCTGTTCTTCTCTATAATCTGAGTCAGCTCAATGAAATCGTTCACCGAGAGCTGCTCGGGTCTCAAAGTGAGATATTTCTCCTCGTCGGGGGCGCCGGTGAAATAGGCGGCGAGTGAGTTGCGGAGCATCTTGCGGCGGAGGTTGAACGACTCCTTCACGATGCGGCGGAAAAGTTTCTCGTCGCAGGGGATGGATTTCACGCTGTTGCGCTTCAGGCGGATAACGGCGGATTTCACCTTTGGAGGTGGATTGAAAACGGTCTCGTCAACAGTGAAAAGATACTCAATATCGTAGTAGGCCTGCAGGAACACGCTGAGAATTCCGTATTCCTTTGTGCCCTCGTGGTTGGCGATGCGGACAGCCACCTCGCGCTGTATCATGCAGACCACCTCGTCAACATCGTCCTTGTAATCCAATACACGGAAGAAAATCTGACTGCTGATATTATACGGGAAGTTTCCGCAGACGATTGGAAAACCGTTTGGGAAAGTCTTGTGGAGATCCAGCTGGAGGAAGTCGCCGCCCACAATGCGGTTCTCGTTGTATAGCGACGGATAGTTAACCATAAGGTACTCAACGGATTCCTGATCGATCTCGATTACTGAGAGGTCGATATTCTCGTTCTTCATCAGAAACTTGGTGAGCACGCCAGTGCCCGGGCCAATCTCTATGCAGCCGGCTTTTTTTGTGCTATCAGCTGATACATAATCCACTGCGTCGGCAATGGCACACGCTATCTTGTCGCTGGTCAGGAAGTGCTGACCGAGGTTTTTCTTGGGTTTTACGTACATTTTTCTCTAATTACGAGTTACGAATTACGAATTACGAATGGCGCAATTAACGTAAATTCTCAAGTGCAAAGGTAATAATAAATTACGAATTACAAGCCACGAATTCGTAATTTTCCGGAGGCATCGCCTCGGGGATTTCATCATCATCAGAACGGATATCCGATTCCGAGGCTGAAGGCCCAGTTGTGACCACGGAAGATGAATGTGTGGTCTTCCTTGGGAATCCAGCGCTTGCCCTCCTGGAGCGACGGGTCGCGGAGCTTGAGGCCGAAATCGGTCCTGAGAAGGAAGAAGTCGAAATCGAGACGCAATCCAAGGCCCGATCCCACGGCCACCTCCTTGTAGAAATTCTTGAAGTGGAACTGTCCGCCCTCACGCTTGTCGTCGCTATTGATGGACCAGATGTTTCCGGCGTCGAAAAACCACCCTCCTTCCACCACCCAGAAAATCTTGAACCTATATTCGAGGTTGGCCTCCAGTTTCATGTCGGAAGTAAGGTTGGGATATTTCGACGACAGGCCATGCGCATTCTCATTGCGGAAACTTCCCGGGC
>JAZQPB010000342.1:0-7470 GCA_045628165.1 Bacteroidales bacterium
CACCGAGGCTTACGGCCCCTATAAGTTCGGCATGAGCGAGAAGGATTTCGCCAAGGCCACCAAGCAGGCCATCAAGGAGAAGAAGGCCGTGAAAAACTCGATAGGCAATGTCGAGTTTGTGAATTATTTTCCCGACGGCCGCACCTACAGTGTAATATTAGCTAATGCGGTTTTCTATCAGGACAAGCTCTGCGGTCTTGATTTCGTATTCGAGAGGTTCGATTCGGCCATATCCGACATCATCCTGAACGAGATAATGCAGGCCGAAAGATTTGCCGAGATGGATAAGTATACCAAGACCGACGGCATTACCTACATCAAGGACAATCTGCAGGTGGACCTGAGCCGCGGCTCAATCTCTTATGTGAACGCCCCGGTAGTAAACCAGAAGGCCAAGGAAAACCAGGAGAAGAACACCAGCAGCAGAAGGGCGTTCTAAGGGGAGAGAAATAGTGTAAATCAATTCACAAATACCCAAACTACATTTGAATAGTGGTTTGGGTATTATTATGTTTACCTCCAAGGAAGCGGACATCACCTATATTGGATAAACAAAGTACCCAAGTGGGTCTGTAGAAAACGGCGGGTTAGATATACAGAAACTTCTCTATCTATAAAAAAAGCGATAACATAATTACCAGTACAGAGGAGGTGCCATACATCAACGCACAGATTGGCGAATTCCGTAACAATCAACGTATATCACAACGCCGAAATCCCGAGTTAACCGATTACCGTGATTTGGTAAAATATATTTATAGTAAGAGTTCAGATTTTTTTGATGGAAAAAATCCTTTACTATATGGTTATTATGTTTGTTGTGGAATTTACAATGGTCAGGCTGATTTTGAAGCAAAAAGAAAAAAGTCTATAGACAAAGTACTTTCTCAAGAACTTGTAAGTGAATATGATTATTTTCATATAGATCGTAAATCATTGATTAACCTATATAAAGACACAAAATCAAAGCCTGAAGTTGTAATAAACATTGAACAAAAATTAACACTTCCAAAGGTTGAAAAGATATCTGATGCTTATTTATGCATCTCCCATTCTCTGAATTAAAAAAAATGTTTATATCAGAAGGGAAAATTATGCAAGAAGTATTCTATGATAATGTAAGAGCGTTTCAAGGTATGAACACAATCAATCAAGCCATGACTGATTCTTTAAAGTCTGGAAACATTGATTTATTTACAGCAATGAATAATGGCATCACCGTTATTGCAAAAAAGATGAGTGCTACAGGTCATGAAATTAAAATTTCTGATTTTCAAATTGTTAATGGATGTCAAACTTGTAATGTACTTTTTATAAATAGAAATCTACCTCAGATTGAAGATTTGCGAGTCTCCGTTAAATTTATTGCGTCAATTGATAAAGAAATCAGGGATAAAATAATTGTTGCAAACAATAGTCAAACTGAAGTTAAAAGAGAGCAATTGGTTTCTTTATTAGATACTTTGCGACATATAGAAGATTATTATGGAGCTCAGAATAAATATGAAAAATTATATTTTGAGCGTCGATCAAAACAATATCGTACTTCCGATGTAAAACTACCATCAAACAAAATAGTAACTATTGCTAATCAAATAACCTCTTTTGTTAGTATGATAATGGGAGCCCCTGACAAAGTAAGAGGTTATTATGGTAGTATAGTTAAAGAGTTTGAGAAAAACGATAAAATGGTATTTGGTAATGACACGAATCCCGCCCTATATTACACTTGCGCCTTAGCGGCATACAAAATGGATGAAATGTTTAGCAATGGAATTTTGGAGAGAAAATATAAGAAAATTAAATTTCATATGCTTTTAGCATTTAGACTAATGTGCGAAAAATTTTCTTTGCCCCCATTCAATTCCAATAAAATACAAGAGTACTGTGACCATTTGTGTGCAATATTATGTAATGATGATAGATGCAAAACTGGGGTTGAAGCCGCTCTAAAACTTGTTGAAACAGCCCTGAATAGGGAACCAACTGATTCCGATAGGATGAGAGAAACTTTTACTTTGAAAATAAAAGAGTTAGCAGCGAAGGCTAATTTAATTAATAAAGCCAAAAGTCACAATTCTTAATTAAATGTAATTATTGAATAGAATTATAAAATTTATCATTATTCTGTTCAGAATTATAAGGTCCTATGTTACACATTATAAAGAGGATTGCTTAAATATAAGCAACCCGCTTTATTTATAATAACCTGATAGAACAACATAATTTAGACAATTACATTCTAATTATATTTACAACCAATTAAATTTGCAAATTATTCAAATATTCACTAATTTTGCATAGAAATTAAGCGAACAGCATGGGATTAGAAAAGTACGATATCATCAATTTCTCTTATGGAGATGACAATCCTATAGAAGGTGTGGAAACCATTGAAGAAGGTTGCTACGAAATTTCGGATGAACCTTTAATGGGCGACGCGCCTAAATCTATAATTTGGATTGAGGGGATAAAGTACATTGCCAAAACTGGTCACAAATGGTATCCGATAGAATCAATAACAGAACATTTACTCAATCAATTAGGCAAAATTTTCGGCCTTGATATGGCAGACAGCAGATTGGCCATAATAAACGGACAACTAAGATTTTTGAGTAAATATTTTCTTGACGAAGGTTACCGTCTGGTACACGGAGCAGAAATTTTCAGCGCATATTTGGGAGATCATCAGTTTGTAATTGATATAGAAGCCGAGGATATGTCGAGATCGTTGCTTACGTTGCAATTGGTCGAAACCTCAGTAAAGCAATCTTTTCCCTATGACTATGGGGCAATCATCCATAATCTTATAGTCCTGATTCTTTACGATGCACTTGTTGGCAACAACGACAGGCATTACGAGAATTGGGCTGTAATAACAGACAAGGCTGCCAAAGAAAGTCCAAAGTTCTCGCCAGTATATGACACGGCAAGAGGTCTTTTCTGGAATTGCAGCGAAGATATGTTGTTCCAATATCGCGACAACAACAAAATGAGGAAATATGCCCAAAATTGCAGACCCAAATTAGGCTGGGAAAACATTGACGGCAAAAAACTCAATCATTTTACTATTGTAGAAAAGGTATTTGAAAACGAGTTTTATATTACCAAATCAGAAATCAGACATTTGTTCCGACAATCAATGTTTGATTCTATGACAAACTATATAAAAACAGAATTCTCAACGCTTCTAAGTCCTTTGAGAATGGAAACTATCATCAAATGCCTTGAATACAGATTTTCTATCATCAAAAACATAATACTATGACCAACACTTCAAACATAACTGCATATAAACTGGAATTGGACAACATACTGGTAGGCGTTCTCTATCAGGAGGGAGAGGTGTGGAATTTTGAATATTCCGACCAGTTCAAAAATCAGGACAAATACAATCCAATTGTAAATTTCCCCGACAAAAACAAGAAATACGTATCGAAAGTATTGTGGCCGTTTTTCACATCACGCATTCCAGGCAAAGGTCAGCTGAAACTCAGGAAAGAGGATAATTGCGACATCAATGTCTTGTTGCAGAAATATGGTGAGAAATCTGCAACAAATCCATTCCTAATGTTCGTGATGGCAAGCGTTACTATATTCGGAATACTGGAACTACTCCACAAATAACCTCTAATCCCACGCATCCAGATCACCTTCAATCTCTTTCATCTCGCTCTTGTGGAACTCGGGATCCTCGCCGCGCTTCAGCTTGGCCATGTAGTCCTTGATGAGGAACACAACTTTGGGCGAGAGCCAAACGAGGGCTATCAGGCTCAGAATGGTCATGGTGCCCTGAAAGAAATCCACTATGATCCAGATATCCTGAAGATTCAGGAGACTGCCAATAATGATAAACGCGCCGGTTGCAATCTTCATGATTACAACCGGTTTTTTGTTGCCGGTAAGGAACTTGATATTGATCTCGGAATACAGATAATTGGCTATGATGGTGCTGAAGGCAAAGAAGAGAACAGCCAGCGACAGAAAATCGTTTCCCCAGCTGCCCACCAGAGTATCCATGGCGCTCTTGGTGAGCGAGATACCGTCGAGGCCCGAATTGTATTTGTCCGATAGCAGCACGATAAAGGCCGTGCAGCTGCAGATTACAAGAGTATCCACAAATACGCCTATGGACTGGAGGATGCCCTGCTTGACAGGATGCGAGATGTCGGCCGTGGCCGCAGAATTCGGAGTGGTGCCCTCACCGGCCTCGTTGCTGAAAAGTCCGCGCCTGATACCCTGGCTGATGGCCATGCCCAAAGCTCCGCCCGCCGCCTGACGGATTCCGAAGGCGCTGTCGATAATCATGGAAAACACATCGGGCACGCGGTCGAAATTCACGATGATAACGGCCAGCGAGATGCTGATGTACCCCACCGCCATCACAGGTACGATAACGGCAGAGAATTTTGCTATCCGCTGCACACCGCCAAAAATCACCACCAGGGTAACAGCCATAAGCACCAGGCCCACCCACACGGGATCCACGCCCAGAAACTCGCCTATCGACACGCTCACGGTGTTGCTCTGCACCAGCTGATTGGCCGTGCCCATGGTGAACAGCATAAGCACCGAAAACAGCACGCCCATCCATTTAACCTTGATGCCGTGCTTCATATAATAGCTCGGTCCGCCGTAGAAAGAATCCTTTCCCTTGCGCTTATAGAGCTGTGCCAGAGTGCTTTCGGCAAAAGCCGTAGCCGCTCCGAAAAACGCCATCACCCACATCCAGAACACACTGCCCGGGCCTCCCACAAATATTGCGGAAGCCACACCGGCTATATTGCCGGTGCCCACGCGTCCGGCCAGAGAGGTGGCAAAAGCCTGAAACGCGCCAATGGAGTTTTCCTTGTCGCGCCCCTCGCGGCTGGCAAACACGCGCACTATGCCGCCCGGAATTCTGAGCTGTATAAACCTGGTGCGCCATGTGAAATACAGCGCACAGCCTATCAGAAGCACTATCGTAACATCCCAGATATATGTATTGCAGGAATTCAGGAATCCCAAAACCGAATCTATCATATCAATAATTTTCCGTTTATTGCGCAAAAATAAACATTTTATCCTTTTTTACACAATATTTTTCAAAATTTTGGCACGTAAATATTAACGTGAGTTCGATGAATTTTTAAAGACGTCGCTTCGCTCAAAATTTTATTAAAATCATTTTAAAATATTGCCCGAAATCCCGGGCAAAAATTCAACAAAAATCTCTTTGTCCCTAATGGGACGTGTTTCCCTGTGTAATTAGCAGTGGTTCCGAAGGGACCGAAAAATTTTTGAATGATTTTCGCCCATAATTTCGGGCAAAACCTCAAAACTATTTTAAAAAGATTTTTGATTAATTTTGAGCGAAGCAACGTTTTTCTCTTTTCATCGAACTGGCGTTAATATCCAATAAAAAAAAATCAGCGGAGACCGCCGCGAAATTCCGCTGGCAATCTCCGCTGAAATTTTATGTGTGTGGGGCTGACGATTTTACTATTTCTCTGATAGTTTCTTCATCATTGGATAACTTGCGGCGTATTTATCGTATGTCGCGTCGGTAACCCAAACCACGAGGTCTGAATGGCATCTATTGAAAACGCTACCACCAATCGTTGGTTCTCCTAAGATTGTCACTTCCTTGAGATTCGTACAAATAGCGAAGGCCTGAGAACCAATTTTTTCAACTTTTTCGGGTATGGTCAATTTCTCAAGGCTTGGACAGCTACCGAAAGCATAACTTCCAATGCTGGTGAGCTTGGCAGGAAGCGATGTGAGCGCAAGGCTTGTACATCTATTGAAAGCATAATCTCCAATGCTGGTGAGCTTGTCAGGAAGCGATGTGAGCGCAAGGCTTGTACAGCCAAAGAAAGCATGATTTCCAATGCTGGTGAGCTTGGCAGGAAGCGATGTGAGCGCAAGGCTTGTACAGTTATAGAAAGCCAAACCTCCAATGCTGGTGACGTCAGGCATTTCTATTGAAACAAGATTGGAGACAGCATTGAAAGCACTTTTAGGTAACTCAGTCACGCTTGCTGGCAAAGCAAGTTTTACCTTCTTTGAGGAATTATTTTTCAATGCTGTTTTTACAGTTGTAGCATCATAATCCGTCAAAGCAACTTCTGCTACCTCGCCCGTGAAACTTGCAAGATAATCGCTCAAGTCAGCGGAAGCCACTGGTGTATAATAAGTCAGGGCCTCCAACTTCGCTGCCGAGATCTTGTTCACCTTGTTGGATTCTGCGGTGAATGCCTTGGTGGTGTATGTGGCAATATTGCCGTTCGCGTCGGTGAGGGTGAGTTTCAGGCCGGACGCGTATTTTTGTGGCACGAATGATATGTAGTAATCCTTGCTTTTCTCCATTGTTCCTGAGAGGGTTATGGAAGTTGCGTCGCCTCCTGATACCGTGAAATCGGTGTAGCCTGTTACTGTGATCTGTCCAGCGACATTCTCGCCATCGACGCCTTCCAAAACTACTGACGTAAGGTTTCTTGGTGCGGTGATTTTGAGGAAAGAGTTCACGGTCTTGAACTTGAAATCCTTGTCGGTGTCGGTGGCCTGGGCTACCATTATGTGTGCCGATGGGGCGAAAGTGCCCTCAATCGCAGTCTGAGATGCTGGGATTTCGGCAGTGGCGGATGTGGCGCCTGGTGTGGCCGATGATGGGTATATGGCGTAGAAATTGGTGGCGGCGGGGTCGGCAGTGCCTGTGAAATTGCAGGTGGCTGAGGGGCCGGATGTGATGTCGCCGGTAAACTCGTTTGCTGATTTGCCATCAAAAACGTTAATCTTGTCGCCGGCCGAGAAGCCGAGGCTGAGGCCGTCCATAATGGCGGTCTTGGATGTTCCGGTGTAGTGTCCGGCGCTGAAGGTCATCTTTACCTTGTTGTTTCCAGGGGTTGTTGTGGTGTTGTCCACGGTGGATGCGTTGGTGTCGGATGACTGAACCAATGCGTCCTCGCTCTCCTTGTCGCAGGCCTGGAATGTGGCCACAGTGGCTATGAGGGCCAATGAGAGAAATCTTTTCTTCATTTTCTTGGGTGTTTTTTTGATTTGTTTAGAGGTCCTCGCCGTCGTCGAGGTTCATAATTGATGATGAAGTGCAGATGATGTCGCTCTGGTCAACGACCACTACCTCCAGCTCTGCGGGCTGGTAGGGCTTCCTGGGATCTTTTTCTGTCATTTTTTTCTACGGATTTTAAAAGTATTTGCAATTGTAAAACTTCAGCGACAAAGTTCAAAAAAAAAATGACAGAGCAAAATGAGGAATGTTAAGGAAAGGTTAAGGAATGGGGAATACATAAAAAAAATCGGGAGCCCCGCACTTATCAGCGGAACTCCCGAATTCATATATATATTTATAATTCAGCCACCTACTTTCCGATTACCTGATATCTTCCGCTCATATGCATAAAGGCAAAGAGGCGGAGGATTCCGTCGTAGTAGGCGTCGAAATAGCCGTCCTCGAAGGGCTTGTTCTCGCTG
>JAZQPB010000343.1:0-5323 GCA_045628165.1 Bacteroidales bacterium
TATCGGACCTGAGCGGATGGAGTTCCAGCGCAGCTAAAACGTATAACATACGTGCCATTCCGGCCACAATACTCATAGACCGCAACGGCACAATCATAGGCAAAAACCTCCGTGGAGCCGAGCTGAAGGCGGCCATCGAGAAGGCGCTCAAATAATCCGACAACATAAAACAAACCAATAATATGAGAAAATTTTTATCAACACTAATCGCCATTTTAGGCATAGCAACAGCATCTATGGCACAGGAAAAAGCAACAACAACTGATGGCAAAAACCCATTGACATTCAGCGTGGAAGGCAAAAACATAACAGCCAATCTCCAGGCCAACAGCACCACAGGATACGCATGGAAATACAGCGTATCAGCTGATAACATAGTAGCCATGGTGAAAGAAGAATACGCTGCATCGGAGAGCGGAAACGGACAGATGATGATGGGACGCGGAGGAATGCAGACCTACATATTCGAGGCCGTAAAACCCGGCAAAACCTTAATAACATTCGAATACGGCCAGCCATGGAACAACGGCAAAAAAGCCGGAATCCGCACCATTCAGGTAAAGGTGGGCAAAGACCTGACACCAAAGGTAAAAGAGAAATAACAGAAAAGATGAAATACTTCATATTCAGCGATATACACGGCTCGGCCACAACCTGCGCATCAGCCATAGAGCAGTATCAGAAAACGGGGTGCGACATGATAATACTCCTGGGCGACATACTCTACCACGGAGCCAGAAATCCCATACCAGAGGGCTACGACAATCCTGCCGTAAGCTCCATGCTGAACTCTCTGAGCGACAGGATAATAACCTGCCGTGGCAACTGCGACCCCGATGTAAGCGAGATGGTTCTCGATTTTCCGGTAATGCAGGACCGGTCACTGATAGTGGACGGCCGCACACGCATACTCTGCACCCACGGCCACGTGATATCACCGGCCAAGGAAGACGGCACTCCGCTCGTATCAGGCAGCAAACTTCCACCCAAATCCGGCTGGGACATCCTGCTCTACGGACACACACACGTGCCTGTGCTCTACCGCGACGCCGAGGGCAGAATAATCTGCAATCCGGGCTCAATAACTTTCCCGAAAGGCGGCAGCGAAAAGGGCTATGCCATCTACGACAACGGCCATATTGCCCTCTACAGCCTGAGCGGAGCAGTCCTTAAAGAGCTGTAAAAAGGTAAGTTATACAATTAATGTATCAGCTGACTAAAAAAAACTGGATTTTTATTACTTTTTATTATAATTTTGATTAAATTTGCGAGCTGAAACAACAAAATAGCACTCAAAACTCAGTAATTTGATATACAGGAATTTGAATATCAAATAAAAAGTTTGAAAAATGATAAACACAGTAAAGAAAAACGCATTAATAATTTTGATGGCTATGGCAAGCGCATGCGGTCAGGTATCTCAGGCTCCTATCGCCGATAAGCAGCCCAAGGAATTCAACGAGTTTGGCAACGTGAGAGTAGACAACTACTACTGGCTGAACAACAGAAAGGATCCCAAGGTAATGGCGTATCTCAAGGAGGAAAACGAGTACTACAACCAGAATTTCAAAAAGCCAAACAAGAAGCTCTTCGACAAGATCTACAGCGAGATGAAAAGCAGATATGTGGAAGACTACAGCTCTGTGCCCTATTTCGAGAACGGATACTATTACTACACAAAATACGAGAAAGACAAGGATTACGAAATCTACTGCCGCAAGGAAAACTCGCTCGATTCGGCCGAGCAGGTGCTGCTGGATGTAAACGAGCTGGCCGAAAACCTCGACTACTGCGATGTGGACGGCATTGTAATAAGCCCCAACAACCAGTACATGGCCTACGCCGTAGACACCGTATCGCGCCTGAGATACGAGATGAGATTCTACAACATCAAGGAAAACAGATCGATGAGCGACCTTCTGGCCAATACCGACGGCGACATTGTATTCGCCAACGATTCCAGAACCACATTCTACACCTGCAAGGAGACCACCACTCTGCGTAGCTCCAAGGTTTTCCGCCACATAGTGGGAATGGACGCCAGCCAGGACAAGGAAATCTATTACGAGGAAGAGCCTGAATATGAGCTTAATGTGGACAAGAGCAAGGACGACGAGTGGATCATAATCAATCACGAGAACTACACATCCACCGAGGTAAGGCTTATAAGCGCGGGATCGCCATACCGCGACCCTATAATATTCCGCAAGCGCGAGCCCAACCACCAGTATTACGTGGACCACTGCAACGGCCTGTTCTACATCCGCACCAACGAGAATGCCAAGAACTTCTGCATAATGACGTGCGATTCCACAAGCTACAACAACAACTGGAAAGTACTTGTGCCTCACGACGAAAACGTGCTGATACAGGATTTCGACATTTTCGACAACTACCTCGTAATGGAGGAACTGAGAAACGGCCTCGTGTGTTTCGAGATAATGGACCTGAAAACCAAGGAGAGAAAACTCATAGATTTTGGCGAGGAGACCTACATAGCCTGGGTAAGCATGAATCCCGAGCACAAGACCGACATCTTCAGATACGGATTCAGCAGCCTCTGCACGCCCAACTCCATAATCGACTACAACATGGCCACCGGCGAGAAAACCATCATGAAGCAGGACACCGTGCCGGGCTACAACAAGGACCTCTACAGCGTAAAACGCCTGATGGTAGATTCGCGCGACGGCAAGAAGATTCCTGTATCCATGCTTTTCAGGAAGGATTTGCAGCTGATGGCAAACAATAATACACTCCTCTACGCCTACGGATCATACGGAGTGCCCGAGGAAGACAACTTCAACAGCGCCGTATTCAGCCTTGTGGACCGTGGATTCATCTATGCGATAGCCCACATACGCGGAGGCAGCGAGATGGGATATCAGTGGTATGAGGACGGCAAGCTGATGCGCAAGACAAACACATTCAACGACTTCATAGACGTAAGCAAATATCTGATAGACAACAACTACACCTCGCCCGACAAGCTCTACGCCAATGGAGCATCGGCAGGCGGACTTCTGATGGGCGCCGTATCCAACATGGCACCTGAGCTATACAAGGGAATAGTGGCAGAAGTACCATTTGTGGACGTGGTGACCACGATGCTCGATTCGTCGATACCGCTCACATCGGGCGAGTGGAACGAATGGGGCGATCCGCGCGTGTAGGGATATTACGAATACATGCTCTCCTACTCGCCATACGACAATGTAAAAGAGCAGGACTACCCCGCCATGCTTGTAACAACGGGACTCTACGACTCGCAGGTGCAGTACTGGGAGCCGGCCAAATGGGTAGCCAAACTGCGCGATACCAAGACAGACAACAATCCGCTATATCTGAATACCAACATGAAAGCAGGACATTCGGGCGACTCGGGAAGATTCGGTCAGCTGAACGACTATGCAATGACCTACACTTTCATCTTGTATTTGGCTGGAATTAAAGAATAAATAATAAGGTGCGATTCAAAGAAAACATATCAAAAGAAGAACTTCTAACACTGCCGCTTAAGGCATTCGAGAAGGAGATAATAGTAGTGGACTCCATGGCAGGAGTATCATCATGCGTGGAATATCTCAGCCAGCAGACACTGTTGGGTTTCGATACCGAGACCAAGCCGTGCTTTACACCGCGGAGCAAGAACAACGTGGCGCTGCTTCAGCTGTCCACCGAGGACAAGGCATACCTTATCCGCACATGCAAGATAGGTCTGCCCAAGCCCATAGCCGAGATTTTGGCCAATCCCGAAATCACAAAGATGGGCGTAGCCATCAAGGACGACATACGCGGACTCCAGAAATGGCAGAAATTCACTCCACAGGGATTCATAGAGCTCTCCGACTATTCCAACAAGTTTGGAATAGAAGCGGCCGGCCTCAAGAAACTCTGCGGAATAGTGCTTGGATTCAGAATCTCGAAAAGCCAGCAGCTGAGCAACTGGGAAGAGAATGTGCTGAAACCAAATCAGCAGCTCTATGCGGCCACCGACGCATGGGTAGGTCTTATGATATACAATAAACTTAAAAATATCGAGAATATAATGAACAAGCCATTAATCAAAAACATCATCAAGAAATACAAAGGCCTCTATCCAGAGGAGCCAATGATAATACGTTCGCCCGGACGTATAAACCTCATAGGCGAGCACACCGACTACAACGAAGGCTACGTATTGCCATGCGCCGTAACCCCAGCCATATATTTCGCCATCGGCAAGCGCCATGACAACAAGGTATGCCTCAATTCATACGATTTCGATTCTTACTGCGAGTTCACCACCGATCAGAAAGAGCAGCCGAAGGAGCAGTGGGCATCGTATCTCTACGGAATCACACAGATAATACAGGCCAAGACAGGACAGAAAATCAGCGGATTCAACTGCGTATTCGGCGGCGATGTGCCGGTGGGCGCAGGAATGTCGAGCTCGGCGGCGCTTGAGGGCGGTCTCTGTCTCGGCATCAGCGAGATGAACGGACTCAACCTCGACAAAATGGAGATGGCCAAGATAGGTCAGCAGTCGGAGCACGAATACGTGGGAGTCAAGTGCGGAATCATGGACCAGTTTGCCAGCATCTTCGGCAAGAAAGACCAGTGCATGCGTCTCGACTGCCGTTCGCTGGAATATGAATACAACAGCGTAAAGCTAAACGGATACATCATCGTGCTCACCGACACCAAGGTAAAGCACTCGCTGGCATCGAGCGAATACAACACACGCCGTCAGGAATGTGCCACAGGCGTGGAGGCCATCAAGGCCAAATTCCCAGAGGTAAACTCGCTCCGCGACGCATCCATCGAACAGCTCGACTCCGTAAAGGACCAGATCTCGGAGACTGTATACAACCGCTGCAAGTACGTGATAGAGGAAGACAACCGCGTAATCGCCGCCTGCAACGCCCTCAATTCCAACGACCTCGTTACATTCGGAAAGCTTCTCTACGGCTCCCACAATGGATTGAGCAAGATGTACAATGTCAGCTGCAAGGAGCTTGACTGGCTGGTGGAGCAGACAGAGGATATGGACTACGTACTCGGATCAAGAATGATGGGCGGCGGTTTCGGAGGATGCACACTCTCCATCATCAAGGCCGATAAGCTTGAGGAATACAAATCCATCATCGCGCCCAAATACCGCGAGACATTCGGTCACGACTGCGCCTTCTACGAGGCCACCGCTGATGAGGGAACAGAAATAATCTAATTAACGTCGGTTCGACGAATTGTTATTATTTCGCCTACGGCGTTTTTTTGAGAACATAAATTTCCACGAATTAACATAAATTATTCATAAATTTTCTCTTAGAGAGTAATTTTT
>JAZQPB010000344.1:0-6474 GCA_045628165.1 Bacteroidales bacterium
TCAAAGATTTTTTTAAGATATTTAGGTGACTATAGCGGCGGGGTTCCACCTCTTCCCATCCCGAACAGAGAAGTTAAGCCCGCTTGCGCCGATGGTACTGCGATACAATGTGGGAGAGTAGGTAATCGCCTCTTTTAATCAAAAGCCTTTCAGAAGAAATTCTGAGAGGCGTTTTTCGTTTATTTTTATTTTATACCTTTGATGCGTAAATAAACATTAAAACTAAAATACCATGAAGAAGTTCCGTAGCAAAATTGACACATGGGTTGTTATCCTTATGATAGTGCTTTGTGTCGTAACATGTTGTTTCCCTTTTTTTACATCTGCACCTTGGTGGTCGTTTCTTATTGGTTTTGTGCCAACAATCTTGATTTTCGCCTTTGCAGTATTTTTCATTAATTATATTGTTGAAGGTGACAAGCTCCAGATTAAGATTGGTCCATTTAATAATGGTGTGGTCGATATAAAGAAGATTGTTAAAATCACCAAATGTAAATCCTATATTTCAAGTCCTGCAGGTTCCTTGGATCGAATTGGCATTTATATCAGTAAGGTCGGATTATCACCATACGCTATCGTTTCTCCTAAAGACAGGGATGGTTTTATTGCTGCCTTGCTTGAGGTGAATCCTGATATCGTGATTGAATTGTAGTCCAAATAATAAAAAGTCCGCTGAATGACATATCACTCAGCGGACTTTTACTATTATAATATTTCGAAGTTTATATTGCTGCGAGGTCCATTATCTTATTCATCATCATCCTCGTCATCGTAATCATCTTCGTCGTCATCTTCCTCATCATCGTAATCGTCTTCCTCATCATCGTCTTCCTCATCATCGTCCTCGTCATCATCGTCGTCTGAATCCTCGTCATCATCTTCGTCTTCGTAATCACCTTCGTCGTCATCGTCCTCGTTAGATTCTTCATCATCGTCGTCCTCGTATTCTTCTTCGTCGTCATCTTCCTCGTCTGAGTCCTCATCTTCGTATTCATCCTCATCGTCGTCAGATTCTTCAACTTTGTTGTTATTTTTGTTAGGCTTTCCAGATGACTGTTGTGTGTTTGGTTTTCCAGTTGTCTGTTGTGAGCTTGGCTTTACGGGGGTCTGCTGGGTGGTGCTTGGCTTTGAAGTTCCGGTTGCGGTCTTTACTTTTATGCTTTTTACTACCACCTGAGGCTCCATCTCCCTGCCGGCCTCATCTATCTGGTTTGATGTTTTCTTCTCCACTGCGCGGGTGGCATTCTCAAGAATTGTGTTCCATGATGGGGCGTCCTTGCTGATGGCGCTTACCTGCGATTTGATGTTGCTGATAAATGATGTCAGCAAAAATCCGCCTGATGCGTCGCAGAGAGCAGGTTGTCCGGCCTTGGCCGCAGTTGCTCTTACCGATCCGCTATGCTCCATGAAAAGTTTTTGCAGTTTGCTGATGTCGGTGTTGCTCTGGCTTGCTCTTACGCCGAATGCCACGCTCTTTACTTCGGCCTTCTTCACTCCGGCCTCGGTGTTGCAGCAGTCGCTTATGAAGATGGTGAGGCGTCCGTTTTTGCTTGTTATCTTGTTGAAGATATCTGTGGTGCTCATCTCGATGTTCTTGGTCAGCACATCCTCGCCGCCAGCTGATATATAAATTCTTGGGTACGCGTCGGTGTCGTCGTCATAGCGGAAACCGTGGCCTGAGTATATGAATACCACAATATCCTGTGGTTTTGGGTTTAGGGAGCTAATGGCTTTGTCAACGTTGGCGCGTGTATAGTTGTAGCCCGATACTACCTGCTCCTTGAATCCGATCTTGAGTTTGTTGGCTATTTCGCTAAACTCTTTTTTTGCGAGGTTCAGGTCTGTCTCCACCGATTTGCCGATACTCTTGTCCTTTGAGGCGGCTATCATGAGAAAGTGCATCGTAACGTCTGAGTTGCTGTATCCGCTGTTGTTGTTAGCTGATACATTCTGATTGGTTATCTTCTCGCGGGCTTTCATTATACGCTTGTACATTTCCTCGTTTTGGTCGTAAAACTGGAGGAAGTATTTGGAGTCTTTGCTGGCAATGTTTACCTCGCGGAAGTATTCGCAGTCGCCTATGTTCTCGTCCTCGTATTCGTCGTCTTCCCAGTTTTGGAACAGCACAGTTCCATTGTCGCTGATCTCGCCTTTCTCGTTGTACGAGAGCAGGAACGAGGGGTATATTGCACCGTTTTCCTCAGCCTCCTTGGGGAGAAACCAGATGGTCTTTTCGCCGTCGTCGGTCTGAAACTGGGTGAAGTATTCGCGCTCCCAGTAATTTTTGCCATTAGCTGATACGCATCTCAGCATGCAGTTTTCCTCATCGGTAAAGAAGAAGAGACCCAGGAAGGTCTCCTCATCTGACTTGTCGTAGTACTTGAGCTCGTAGAGGTTTTGAGCCTTGGCTGCTATGCTCAGTATCATGGCAACCATAATCAACAGTAATTTTTTCATGTTTTGTAATATTTGTTAAATCTGTTATTGTATATTGCTTGGGTTGAACGGTGCAAATATAACAATTGTCTTTTAATTGAGGAAATATTGCGTATGAAAATTGTTTTCTCAATTTCTGTATAATAACTGTTTCTGATTTCAAATATTGCAACTCAAAACCTCCCTCTCGTTTATTCCTCCACTATCGGATAGAGCTCTATCATCTCACCGTTGTGGTTCTGTCCATCGTTGATTACCTCAGCCACCTTCTCGCCCACGTTGTCGATGTTGTGGAATCCGGGGAGTGCCATGTTTCCGTTCAGGTCGGTGGTTGTTGGGCCGGGGTGGATGCTGTAGGTCTCCACAGGAATGTTTTTCTGGCTGAATTCCATTGCCATTACCTGAGTCATGGCGTTCTGAGCGGCCTTGCTTGCCACGTATGCCAGTGGGTGCCAGTATGGGCTCACCTCAGATGGAACGGTGATGTTTACGATCCTTCCTTTGTTGGCCTCCACTACTGGGAAAATCTCCTTGATGAATGCGTAAGTTCCTATGTAGTTTACGTCGATGGTGGCCTTTATGTTGGCGAGCTCTGTGCTCTGGCTTGCCTCGCTCATATCGCCGGGTATGCCTGCGTTGTTTATCACGAGGCTGATGTCGGAGTATTTGTCCTTGATTTCGTTGGCGGCTGATGCTACGCTCTCAAGGTTGCCAAGCTCGATGTTTACCCAGCCTGATACCTTGACGCCCAATGCCTTTAGTTCTGACATTGCTTTTTCGGCGCGTTCCTGATTCCTTGCGCCCAATACTATCTCCCAGCCGCTGAGGCCGAGGTGTTTGCTGATGCCGAAGCCAATGCCCTTGTTGGCTCCTGTGATAAATGCTTTCTTTGTCATGGTTTTTGTGTGTTATTGGTTATTGATTAACGCGATTTGATGAAATGTTTTTAGGACGCAGATAACACAGATAAAGCAGATATTCACAGATTTTTTTATGATTGTTAATGGATTTGTCCTTCGGACCGCAGATTTGGTTAGAAGAGGAATCTGCGAAACCGTTAGGTTAATATCCATTTTTTATCTAAAAATACAGCGTTAATCTGCATAATCAAATAAATCTGCGTTCTAATGAATTCATCGAACTTACGTTTATTACAAAATTATCCAATTCAAAAAAATGTGTATAATCATTATTCCGATTATGATATACTTTGTTCCTAAATTGCAAATTCGTGATTTGGATATATTATTCATCTTTCAACGAAACAGGTCGCTAATGTACAGATTTTGTACATTAGCGTCCTGTTTCGTTTGGATTTCCGAGAAAATTAATCTAATTTTGTGCCGTTGATAATTCATATTGATATGGAAAAACTATTTGTGGGGCGAGAGCGCGAGATGGCGCTTCTCAATGAGTATCTCAGTTCAGATCAATCGGAGTTTGTGGCTGTATATGGCAGACGCCGTATCGGTAAAACATTTCTTATTCAGCAGGTTATAGGGAATGATTACGCTTTCTATGCATCGGGTATGAATCAGGTGAATATGAGGATGCAAATCGATAATTTTACTGCACCTATCCGGAAAATTAATCCCAAATTGCCCGTTGCCAAATCGTGGCTCGACGCTTTTATGTATCTTGAGAATTATCTTGATGCTTTGCCCGATGGGCGCAAGGTGGTTTTCATTGACGAGATGCCTTGGCTCGACACTCCGAGGTCAAATTTTATCAGCGGTTTGGAACATTTTTGGAATTCGTGGGCCTCGTGGCGCAACGATATCAAACTCATAGTTTGCGGATCGGCTACCTCGTGGATTATCAACAATTTGATAAAGAATAGGGGAGGACTCCACAATCGAATTACCCACAAGATTGCCCTCAAGCCGTTTACATTGAGGGAATGCAGGCTATATCTTGATGCTAAGGGATTTCGTTTTCCGGCTAAACAGGTTGCTGAATGCTATATGGTGTTTGGCGGTGTGCCTTTTTACCTTTCCAAACTAAACAAGGGCGAGAGTCTTGCGCAGAATATCGACCGCCTTCTTTTTGCAGAGGATGGCGAGCTTGCCGATGAGTTCCATAGCCTTTACAACTCGCTTTACAAGAACGCCCAGCCTCATATAAAAGTGGTGACTGCATTGGCGCAAAAGGGCAAGGGCCTTACACGGAAGGATATTCTGCAGAAAACCAAGATTGCTGACAACGGCAAATTCTCTATGGTACTGGATGAGTTGGAGAATTGCGGTTTCATAAGATTCTACGAGCCGTTTGTGGCAGAGAACAAGCGCATCCGTCGCTCCGTCCTCGATAGAAGGCAGAGTACTGATACGCTGTATCAGCTGATAGATCCTTTTACATTGTATTATTTTCAGGTAATGGCGTATGCGCGTAGCAAGGATCCGCATTATTGGTCCAATACCCAAAACTCGCACGAGCATAGTACGTGGAGCGGTCTGGCTTTCGAGATGTTGTGCCTCAATCATTTCGAGCAGATTAAGTCTGCCCTCGGAATATCAGGCGTGGTTGCCAACGCCTTTTCGTGGTTTGGTACTGTTGATGGCAAATCCAGTCAGATTGATTTGGTGATAGACCGTTCCGACAATTCGGTGAACCTCTGCGAGATGAAATTCCATCAGTCGCAATACTCGGTGTCGCAAGCCGATGAGGACGACTGGAACAACAAGATTGATACCTTCCGCACTTCTACCGGCACGGATAAGGATTTGATTTTTACGCTGATATCAACAAAGGGCATTGCCCATAACGAGCACTCGTATTGTGTTCAGAGGGAGCTTCTGCTTGATGATTTGTTTGTGTGACTTTTCGCCGTTACATTTCATCTTTCAACGAAACAGGTCGCTAATGTACGGATTTTGGTACATTAGCGACCTGTTTCGTGTCTGTAATTCGTAATTCCCTATATCTCCACCTGGTTTACGATCTCGCCGTCGAAGAGGTTGATTATTCGGTCGGCGTATTGGGCGTCGTGGCGGGAGTGGGTCACCATTATTATTGTGGTGCCTTCCTTGTGGAGCGATCTCAGGAGGTCCATCACCTCCTCGCCGTTTTTGGAGTCGAGGTTTCCTGTGGGCTCGTCGGCGAGGATTATCTTGGGATTTGGCAACACGGCCCGTGCCACTGCCACACGCTGTTGCTGACCTCCCGAGAGTTGGTTGGGAAAGTGCTTGGTGCGGTGGGAGAGGCCCACCTTTTGGATTACGGCCTTCACTCTCTCGGCGCGCTCCTTGGCCGAGATGTTCATATAGAGGAGCGGAAGTTCGATGTTCTCGGTTACGTTGAGTTCGTCGATCAGGTTGAAACTCTGGAACACGAAACCGATAAAGCCCTTGCGGATGTCGGTGCGCTCGTTTTCGCTGAGGGTGCTCACGTCCTTGCCGTTGAGGATGTACTGACCCTCGCTCGGATTGTCGAGCAGGCCGAGGATGTTGAGGAGTGTGGATTTTCCGCAACCTGATGGCCCCATTATGGCTACAAATTCGCCTTGCTTTATATCGAGGTTTACGTTTCTGATAGCCCAGGTCTCGATGTCCTCTGTGCGGAATACTTTCTTGATGTTGTTGAGATGTATCATTTTTTTTATAGTAGTTAGTAGATGGTAGTTAGTAGTTAGTAACATTCCATCTGGGTTATTGTATCGATTTTGTTTGTTGTTTTATTTTAACAAGAAAACAAGCACTAATTCACTTTATTGATACTTGGAGTGCTTAGAAAACTGCAAAAACAAGTTTTTGCGTAAAACGCTTAACGCTAAAAAACAAAACAGAGAAAACCATCAGAACGGTGTTTTTTACCGTTTTGTTTTCTGGCGTTTAGCGTTTTCTGGTTATGTTAATAACCGGTTTTCTGCGCTCCAAATCGGATGAAAGGTTGATAAAGCGCGTTTTCTTGTTTAAAATTCTTATTCCTTCGCGATGATTTCGGAAGGGTTCACCTGCATTATCTGGCGGATGTGGTAGGCCAGGGTGGCTATTATGCATATCAGCGATAAGCCTATGCCGTAGAATAGTTCGCCGTTTG
>JAZQPB010000345.1:0-3325 GCA_045628165.1 Bacteroidales bacterium
GGACTCAACACAATAAGTTCTCAAACCAACAGGGAGAACAAATTCCTTGCATCGAAACTGATATTGCGCTATCCGCTGAAAAACAGTGAACTAACAATAGGAACCGAGGAAGTTTTTGTGGAGAGTAATACTTCGTATACCTCTGATGCTGAAGTATTAAGCGACTGCAAGTCAGTCGCTGACGAATCCACGGTAGCATTATTTGCGCAGTTTTCCAAGAGACTGAAGATTTGTGAAATCAACCTCGGAACGCGTTACGAACGGGTTACAATGGATTTTAAGGATTGCTACAATCCGCAATTCAACGAGCGTAAAACCAGACACAATGTATTTCCGTACATCTCGGCAAGCACCAAAATCGGCAGTTGGGGATTATTGGCAAACTACACCGCAAAAACCACAAGACCAACGTATTGGCAACTCCGTGACGCAATGGAATACCACAGTCAATATGTTATCGAGGGCGGAAATCCTAAATTGCAGAACACAATAAATCAGGAACTTTCGCTGAGAGCAAAGTACAAATGGCTGATATTGGGAGCCGAGTACCTAAACGCCAAAAACAAAATAGTGAAATGGGGAACACCCTTCAACGACGAGGGAACAATCCTACTCCGAGCCGAGAATCTCCACAAAACTGTCAACAGCCTCGCGATATACGCAGTCGGAGAACGGCAAATTGCCTGTTGGACACCGAATTATACATTTGGAATACAGAAGCAATTTCTGAAACTTCCCCTTGAGGACTCGCGCACATACGGAGGAATCCGCAACGAGAAATTCGGTAAGCCAATGTTCTTATTCAATGCTGTAAACACATTCGCCATCGGCCAGAAGAATCCGCTGATATTGGAGTGCAACTTTCAGTACCGAAGCACTATGCACCACGACAACAACGAATTACGCAAGCCGATAAACTCTCTCGACATCGCAGTTCAAAAGTCATTTATGAAGGGCAACATAACAACCCGCATATCAGTCACCGACCTTTTGAACCAAACAACAGAGGACGTTTTTGCAGATTACGGTAATTACCTTGTCTTTCAGACAAGAAAACTACAGCATCAGAGCCTGACACTTAGCCTCCACTACCGCCTAAACACCCACCCAAGCAAATACAAAGGCACAGGAGCAGGAGAAGACGCGAAAGCAAGAATATAAGATACCACCCCAAAATCGAGAGAGATTTCGGTTTTTTGGGGGGGTGTTTTTTATTCCGCCTCCTCGTCGGGCTCTATGTGTATCGATATCAAGGTCTCTTTGCCGAACTTCTCGCGGACGGCGGTTTCGGCATCTACGGTAATCTTGTGAGCCTCTGATACTGTGATATTTGGATCAACAACAATGTGGGCGCTAAGGATTATCACAGGTCCATTCTGACGGGTCTTGAGGGCGTGGACATTCTCAACGCCATCAGTTGACTCTATGATAGCAACTATATCATTCTCAACATCTTCGGGGAGCGAACCCTCCGTTAGTTCGTGAAGCGCAGGCATCGCCATCTTGATAGCGATAATTATAATGAAAACGCTGATGACGCATCCCACAATAGGATCGAGTACCACCCATTTACCTCCAAGAAGCATTGCGCCTCCGATACCGATTGCCGAGCCTATCGACGACAAAGCATCAGTTCTGTGGTGCCAGGCGTTGGTAATCATCGCGGGACTGTTCACGCGCTTGCCAACTCTCGCAGTCCACTGATACAGAAACTCTTTCACCGCTATAGACACCAGCGACGCCCACAGCGCAATTCTACCAGGCTGTTCCAGTTCATCACCGTTGATAACGGTGCGTACCTTGTCGATACCGCCAAGCATCAACTCTCCGCCCACTATCAGCAACATCACGGCCACAATAACGGTGGCCAGGGTCTCATATTTGCCGTGACCGTAGTCGTGGTCCTTGTCGACGCCCTTGCTACTTATCCTAACCATCACAAGCACAACAACATCGCTGATAAGGTCGCTGATAGAATGGATAGCATCAGCCGTCATCGCGGAACTCTTTCCAAGGATTCCCGCAAGCAACTTGAAACCCGCCAGCACCAGATTTCCGACGGCGCCTCCTATGGTAACGGCCTGTATAGTCTGTTCTCGATTCATAGATTTTCAGGTTTTATATTTATGGCAAAAATAGGGAAAAAAGTCTATATATTAATTGAAAATTTTGATTTGAGAACCTTACAAATCATAATTCACTAATATAAAAATAGTTACAAAGACGCAATACACATAATCGAAAGTTTTGTCCCCCTCCACAATACACATAATCCAAAGTTTTTGCAAGCGTCAGAATACACATAATAGAAAGTTTTTGGGGAATTTACAACCTCGATTTCGTGAAGAAAAATAAAAAAATTATACCCGTTCGGTAGCAATAAACAAAAAATTTACTACATTTGCACCCGAACGGGTATATATCTGCAAACAACATAAAGAATTACACCCGATAAGGTATAAAAAAGCAAACAAAATGAACAATCTTTCAGCGACAATAAAGGCATTAAGAAAACAATACAAACTCACTCAAGAAGATCTCGCATTGAAATCGGGAGTGGGCCTCAGATTTCTGCGCGAACTTGAACAAGGCAAGGAAACTCTCCGCCTCGACAAGGTAACACAGGTATTGGAATACTTTAATTATGAATTGGTTGCAATGCAAAAGAATAGAATGTGAAAAAAAATATTGTTACTAAACATTTCAACCGGTTACAAATTGTAACCAGTTGAAATTGTTTCAAACCGTGACGAATTGTCACGGTTTGAACCTCTCCCTCCTCTCTCCCAACTAATATACAAAATCCCCTCTCCCATCCTTAAAAACATCCTATCTGCAAATTTCTTGTATTTATATCGTATACGATGTAAATATTATTCATATCTTTGCATCAGAAACAATAACAAAGACAGATATGAATATCTACGACTTCATAGTTAAGAAAAGAGAAAACGGCAAGGACGTTGACGTGTCGCTCAGTGAATACGAGGGCAAGGTCTTGCTGATTGTAAACACTGCCACAGGTTGCGGTCTCACTCCTCAGTACGAGGCGCTTGAGGCCTTGTACAGGAAGTTCAAGGACAAGGGTTTCGAGATTCTCGATTTCCCCTGCAATCAGTTTATGGAACAGGCCAAGGGCAACGACGAGGAAATCAGCCAGTTCTGCACCCTCAAATACGACACTACCTTCCCACGTTTCAAGAAGATAGACGTGAACGGCGAGAATGCTGATCCTCTCTTCAAATTTCTGAAAATTCAGAAACCAGAGGCCGAGGGCAAGGGCGGTTTTATGATGAATATGATGATAAACCTTACCTCGAAAATC
>JAZQPB010000346.1:0-15329 GCA_045628165.1 Bacteroidales bacterium
CGCCACAACAAGGAGCTTAATGAGAAAAATGTCCAGCTGATGCAGCAGAAGGAGGAGATTCTGGCTCAGAGCGATGAGCTTTTCGAAAAGAACAATCAGCTCGCCAAGAGCCACAAGCAGATTACGGATTCCATCACATACGCGTCGCTCATACAGAAAGCGGCCCTTCCAAAGGATAATGAGCTGAACACGCTTTTCAGTGATTACTTCCTCATATACAGGCCGTTGAACATTGTGGCGGGAGATTTTTACTGGGCATCGCAGAATGGCCGCTGGACAATTCTCGTATGCGCCGACTGCACAGGCCACGGTGTGCCGGGCGCTTTTGTGAGTATGCTCGGTATCAGCCTGCTTAATGAGGTTACAGCTAATATATCAGCTGATAGCAAGGCATCCGAAATCCTCGATGTGCTCAGGGACAAGCTGATGCGCGCCCTCGGACAGAACAAGAAGAAATACGACAACGGCGCCGTATATTCCATGGACGGCATGGACCTCGCCATGGTGATGATAGACTATTCAACCATGGAAATGCAGTACGCCGGCGCTTACCGTCCGCTGTGGATCTGGCGCGGTGGAGAGATTATCCAGCTGAAGCCCGACAAGATGCCGATTGGAATCTACGTGGGCGCGGCCAAGGATTTCACCAATCACGAAATGTCCATCCAGAAAGGCGACGTGCTGTATATGTTCAGCGACGGAATTCCCGATCAGTTTGGCTTTACCGACGATACCCAGACCACATGCAAGCATTTCTCTACCAAGAGGTTGCTTGCCATGCTCACCGAGATAGGCGACAAGCCTTTCCCCGAGCAGAAGGCCTGCATAGAGAACGCCGTAGACGAATGGAAAAACGGTTACAAACAGCTCGACGACAATATTTTGATTGGAATAAGGATTTAGACTATTAGCTGCCCGAAAAAATATGAGAATTATTAAGTTGGCAATATTGTTTTTGCTATTAGCTGCCCAAACCCAGGCACAGACAGGCTCCGATGAGGAATACGACAGCCTGAAGACTGTGTTTTACTCTCTGGACAACGGCGATACATCCAAGTTGAGGATTTGCAAGCAGATAGCCAGCGGTCTCAACAATCTGGATTCCACGGTGGCATGGGCCGAAAGGCTGGTGGATGTGGCCCAGTATCAGAGCGAGCCGCTGATGATGGCTTATGGATATTTCTATAAGTCGTGGGCGTATTACTATGGCCACGATTATTCGCATTCGATACAGGAAGGCCTGAAATCGCTGCTGATAGCTGACTCGCTGAAAAACAACGACTTGAAATTCAAGGTGACTCTTATGATAGGTCACAATTATTTCTCGATGAAGGATTATGAGGGCAGCGATGATTTTTATCTGAATGCGCTGGAGATGGCGCGGCTGGAGGGCGATACCGCCAAAATCTGCCAGTGTATGCGCCATATAGCCGATACCTACACCAACAAGAGCATGTATGCCAACGCCTCGGATATGTATGAGCAGGTATACGCCATAGATTCGGTCCGCGGAAACCTCGACGATATGCGCCGCGATTATCATGGAATTGTGTATATTCTTATATGTCAGTATCTTGATAAGTTTACCGACCAGGATATCAGCCTGATACTCAAGGCAAAGGAATATCTGAAAAAGATTGAGATGATAGATACCAAGTCGGTATACAGCAAATACAATGTGCTGAAGGCGTATTTTTTCATAATGCTGTCGGAGTTTCAGTATTACGATTATCAGGGAGCGCGCCGTGCCGAGGTGCTGGATACGATGCGCAATTTTGTATACACGGCGCGCGAATATTCCAGCTACATCAATCTTGGCGCATCGGCCGCGTTTGACGATGTTCAGCTGGCCAACTATCTGATAGCCAGTCGTGAATACAAGGAGGCCAAGAGGGTGATAGATTCGCTGAGGGTGCTTGTGGATTCCGATTCGGCCACGTATTATACTCTAAGTCCCGATGTCAATCTTGCGCTCGATTATTATTACAAGTCGCTGGGCGATATGGACAGTGCGTATTATTTCAAGACCAAATATTTTGAGTATCAGCTGCTTGAACTATCTCCCGACTATGCCGTTCAGGCCACTCAGAACTGGGAGCGCGCCCAGTTTCAGGACAAGATCCGCCAACGCGAGCAGCGCATTGAGGAGCGTCAGAGAGTCATCAACAGGGTTCTCTTTGTGGCGGGAGTTGTTGTGGTTTTTCTTGTGGTGGATTATCTCCGCAAGCGCCGTCACAATAATGTGCTGAACGGCAAAAACCGTGAGCTCATTCAGCAGAAGGAGGAAATCCGCGCCCAGAACGAGGAGATCTCCAAGATCAATATGCAGATTACATCGTCCATCAATTATGCCAGCCTTATACAGAGGGCCGTAATGCCCAAGGATGAGTATCTGAAGTCGATGTTTACGGATTATTTCCTCATTTACAAGCCCTTGCAGATAGTGGCCGGAGATTTTTACTGGGCCAATATGATAGGCCGTTACAATATTCTGGTGTGCGCCGACAGCACAGGTCACGGTGTGCCGGGCGCGTTTGTAAGTATGCTTGGTATCAGCTTGCTAAACGACATTGTGCCTACAATGATTTTTCAGGAGTGCCGTGCGGCTGATATACTCAACGAGCTGAGGGACAGGCTGATGTATTGTCTCGGGCAGAGCCGTCAGCTCTATGACGAAGACAAGCTGGAAAATAAGGACGGCATCGACCTATCGATAATTATGATGGATACGGAGCTTGGCAGGGTTCAGTACGCCGGCGCCAACCGTCCGCTGTGGATTTTCAGGAAAAACGGTAAGCTGGATACTTTCAAGCCCGACCGTATGCCCATCGGTCTTTACCTTGGCGAGGAGCGCAGTTTTATGAATCATCTCGTGGATGTGGAGAGGGGAGATGTGCTCTACATGTTCAGCGATGGAATTATCGATCAGTTTGGTTTCCTCGATGACAGCCACCAGACCTACAAGCGTTTTTCCACCAAACAGTTTATCAGTCTGATTTCCAGGATAGGACACCTTCCGCTTGCCGAGCAGAAACTATCCATAGAGAACGCGCTTCTCCAGTGGCAGAACGGCCATCCGCAGAGCGACGATATCATCGTGATAGGAGTGGAGGTTTAGCTGAAAATAGTTATTTTAATATCTTATGTAGTTGAAATATGCCATTTATTCCAGGACAAGTGCAGATATGGTATTTGTCATCTTCATAGCTGTTTTCTTCAACGTTTTCCAAACTTCTGGAATTGGTTAATGCACATGGATTAGTATCGGCCATCAAAACACATTTCACGATATTGCTGTTGGAAAGGTGTATTTTGTCCACTCCGGAATATTTTGTTATGTTGTCAGTTTCTGTTTTAATTCTGTTGGCTGTTTCAAATATGTATCTTATTAGACAGTCAGCGGCTTCAAGTTGTGCTTTAGCCTTTTTCTTGTTTGAGCTTCGGTTTTTTGATTCGCATGCTTTCATTTCCAATAATACCACATAGAACTTTTCTTTTTTGTTGGGTTTTTTGCAACTGCAAATCAAAATATAATCGCATAGTGACCTTAATCCCGATGGTTCGTTCTTTTCTGAAAAGAATGGAAAATGAATGTTCCCATCCTTATCGTCAAATTTGTAAACCATGAGGTTGGTGATATTTTCTTCGTCAATTACAACTGTATGAATAATATCTTTCCCGGTTTTGTGTTGAGACTCTTCCAGTGTGAATAATCTTTTCTTTTTAATAAGATATTCACTATTGTGGCCAATAATATTGCTGATAAAATCAAATTCTACCATTTTAATCCTCCTTTTCCATGTCGCCTAATGTGTTGAACAAAATACTTGAACGTCTGTTTTGTTCTCTTGCTGTTTGGTCAATGGATTCAATGCTGAATCCATATTCATCAACGTCTACAGTTCGGCCTATTACCTTGCCTTTTTTGTCGAAGTCAAAGTAAATAACCTGTATATCATGGAAATCCAACAAAGAATCATCTTCGTAGAATTGTTTGTACGAATTGTCACCTTTGTTTTTCAGTGATTTTGCGACTATGAGATTGTTTATTTCTCGTATTATGTAATCACTATGAGTGCTTGCAATCATTGGAAGATTGTTGTTGGTAATTTTGGCAAATATCTGAGCCAACATTACCTGATTGTCAGGATGTAAATTCATCTCTGGTTCGTCGATTATAAGGCCTTGCCCAAGTTGGGATTGGTGCTTAAGGTAGATGACGAGGCTTGACAATGTTTTTACAATTGAAGATGTCAAACTGAACGGTAAGCTGATATTCTCTTGGGGTGTGTATTCTACCTCACCATTATCAGTTATATTGACACCGCCTTTCAGTAGTTTTTTTTCTATTTCATTGGCCAGATTATAATAATATCCTTTTCTTTTTTTCCAGTTTTCCAAATCACATGCTTTCATCAAGCAATCTGTAATTGCCATGGGGTATCTTCTTGTTTTTTCGTTTAGCAGCTGATTGGCCTTGATTGGTGTTGCGAGCATCTTGTTTACCAATTCTGTTCTGTTGAGAGACAATTCTGTCTTGAAGGTAAAGATGCCATTTCTTTCTACCGGCAACATGGTGAAATTCAACCCGGAAAATCTCCTGAGTAAATAACTCCATTCCATCTCAGGCAACCCGATGTAATATGGATTCTCCAAAATGAATTTATACTTTTGGTCAGTCTTTTTTATATTTGAAGAATGTGATAATTTTTCACAGAAGATGTCAATATCATTATCGTTATGTTCTAATTCGATTTTCAATGATTTAAATTGCTTTTTGGCAGTTGTTTCTGATATGCCAAATATTTCTTCTTTTCTGGAGTTTAAGCAGCGGAATGCTTCCTGGTAAAATTCATCCAAGTATTCTTTTTTTATGGTAAACGGTGCTTTATGTGCAAGATTTAATCCTTCTTTCTGTAGAGATTTCAATTCAGAATCAAAAAAATTATCAGGGATGTTGTTCCCAATGGCATTCAGGATATACGACAAGTATGTCTTTCCTGTTGAATTTGGTCCGCAGAAAAGAGTGAATTTCTTATTGAGTTCAAGTTTTACATCCTTGATTATGCCTAAATTTTGAATATGGAGTTTCATGATATTATGAATATTGTTATCTTCTGCAAAAATATATTTTTATGATTTATAATCAAAACTTTTTTGTAAAAATAAAAAGAGGATGTCGCTTATTATAGTTTCGGCATCCTCTTTTGTGTAGTCTTTTTAATTAGCGTTAGTCTTAATCTCTAAGCTTTACACTTTGAGCTTTAGTCTCTAATTTCTAAACTCTAATCTTTTCACTTTTTACTTCGCCTCCACTCTCTCTACCGAGAATGGGGTGAGGATAATCTCTGTGCGGCGGTTTTGTGCGCGGCCGGCCTCTGTGGCGTTGCTGGCCACTGGATAATACTCTGCGCGGCCGGTTGATGCCAGACGCTTCTGTGGAAGTCCGGCGTCGCTCAGGGCTCTTACAACCGAGTTGGCGCGGGCTGTAGAGAGTTCCCAGTTGTCCTTGTACTTATTGCCGGTCACCTTCACATTGTCGGTGTGACCCTCCACCATGATTCCTACGTTAGGATTGTTGCCCAATTCCTTGGCCAGAGTCTGAATGGCCTTCTTGCCCTTGGCCTGCACGTCTGACGATCCCGACTGGAACAGGAGCTTGTCGAGCATGATTACGTAGAGCTTGCCGTCGCGGGTCTCCACCTTGAGCTCGTCGCTCTTGAAATCCACAAAAGCCGACTGCAGCGACTTCTGGAGCGCTGCCATTTCGGCATTCTTGGCAGCAAGCTGTGCCTCGTATTCGGCAATCTTGCTGGCGCTGGCCTCCAGCTGTGCGGCATTGCCGCCCAATTGGGTGTTCAGCTCATCATACTTGCGCATCAGGTCGCTGTAATTATTTTTCATGCTCTCGTTCTCGCTCTGGTATTTCCTGAACTGCTCCGATACCTGCTGACGCTCTTTCTCGAGCTTCTCGTAGCGGTTGTTGGACTGTATCTTGTCCCATACAAAGAGACCGGCCAGTACCAGAAGAACGATAGCCAAAAGCCAAGCCCAGAATTTTGAGCTGTTTTTTTCCTTGGTGTTCTGTGTAACTGTTGTGTTACTTGTTGATGTTTCGCTTGACATATTAATTAACGTTTTGATTTTGTTGGCAAAATTATATAATTAGTTGTCAACTACAAAAGATTTTTTGATTAAATATCAAATTATTTTATGTCAATTTGTCAGTTTTGGGCCGGATGGTCTATTAATTGATACGTATTAGTTGAAAAACAAATATACCCGGATATGAACAAGGCACAGATCAACAACATACACCGCAGCGTGCTCAAGATGGTGTACGCCGGCAAGCTCCACGAGGCCGCCGCCATCATCAAGAGCCAGGACATCATCAATCAAAACGACCAGTCGTCGCCTCTCGCGATGGTAGAGGAAACATACAAGCTGATGCTGAAATACACCGTGGACGGAATGGTGGACCCCAACCGCGACGCCATTTTCCGCCAGCTGCAGGTGTCGCTGCTCATGATGGCTGATACTGTGCGCAACACCCAGTACCGACGCTACGTGCCGTCCGAGATATTCGGCAAAACCAAGTTTCAGGCGCCTCAGAGCGTAACCGATGCCGAGGTTTCCGCGTGGTTCCATTACATACTGCGCGCCGAGTGCCTCACATCCTCCGACGAGCAGATGCTCCAGCTCATCTGCCACGAAAAAATCATGTCCACCATATCCAAGTGCCTGATAGTATCGGCACTTACGCTCAGCTGCCTGCTATATTTCGATATCCGCAAATACCGCCTTATCAGCTGCTATTACCTCCGCGGCGAGGAGCAGATCTGGCAGAGGGCCGTAGTGGGCATAGCCGTTGTCAGCTATTTCTTCAACAAGCGGCTCGTGCTGTATCCCGAGAGCAGGGAGATAGTATCTCAGCTGATACAGAACGAAAAGTTCCGCCCGCGATACGAGGCCACCATCATGCAGCTGATACGTGCCATAGATACCGACAAGATTACCAAGAAGATAAATGAGGAGATTATCCCCGAGGTCACCAAGATTCCGGGCATCAAAAACAAGATGAAGAGCGACTCCTTCACCATCGACAATCTCGACGACAAGAATCCCGAATGGCAGGACTACATACAGGACAATCAGCAGCTTCTTGACAAATTGGCAGATGTTCAGAAACTCCAGATGGAGGGCGGCGATGTGTTCATCAATACATTCGCCATGCTCAAGAACTACGACTTTTTCAGGAAGATAGAAAACTGGTTTATGCCATTTACTCCAGATAATCAGGTGATTGCATCGCTTCAGGGTCAGGCAGCTAATGGCAATTTCGATATAGCCAAATTCGCCAAGAGCCTCTATTATGCCCCATTTATCTGCAATTCCGACAAATTCTCTTTCTGCCTAAGTGTCATGCTGATGCCCGAGCAGCAGCGAAACTCCTTTGGCAGCGCGCTATCACGCGGACTCGGCGACCTGGCCGACATCTCGCGCGAAGACAAGCTCCTGCACAGCGAGGAGTTCAGCTACAAGATCCTCATCCAGTACGTTCAGGATCTCTACAGATTCTTCAAGCTCAATATCCTGGGGCGCGATTTCATGGATATATTCGGCAAGGCATTCTCGCCGAGCGGCACCATGCTCTTCGACCTCACATTCCATACGCCGGCCTTCAAGCGCAAGGTAGGAGAGTTTTTCTTCAGCAGCGATTACCACCGTCAGGCTTTCGATATTTTCAAGCAGATAAGCCTTGAGGCTCCCAATTTCGAGATTTTCCAGAAGATGGGATACTCTGCCCAGAAGTTCGGCGACATAGAGCTCGCCCTCGACAGCTATCTGAAGGCACAGCTCTACGAGAGCGACCAGCTCTGGAATCTCAAGAAAATCGGCTGGTGTTACCGCAAGCTCAAGAATCCCGCCAAGGCCCTGGAGTATTACAAGCAGGCCGAGGCTCAGGACAAGAACAACCTCTCGATAGCCACAGCCATCGGCCGATGTCTGCTCGAGATGGAGAGCTACGACGAGGCGCTCAAATACTATTTCAAGGTGGAGTTTATGGATGAGAAAAACACCAAGGTTTTCCGCCCGATAGCCTGGTGCAGTTACGAGCAGGGCAAATACGATCAGGCCGTGAAATACTGTAAGCGTATTCCCGAGGCAGAGCTGATACCGGAGGACATGGTATTAGCTGGCCACGCCTGCCGCATGAACGGCAACATCAAGGAGGCCGTGGAATATTACCGACGATCTATCCAGATGCCCGATTTCAATATCCAGAAGCTCGAGGAGGCCATCATAAGTGATTACAAGCCAGCTGATAAGCCCGACCTTGAGCGCGAAAACAATCTGATACTCGATTACATATCGTATTCGCTGTGATAATTGGTCGCTTCGCTCAAAATTTTTCGAAAATCTTTTTGTCCCTAACGGGCTGGTCTCGTAGAGACCGAAAAATTTTTGTAAGATTTTTGCCCAAAATTTCGGGCAAACCAATCAAAGGATTTTGGAAAAGATTTTTGAAAAATTTTGAGCGAAGCGACGTTATTTAAATTCGTCGAAGTGACGTTAAGTTAATTATCCTAAATACAAAAAATCCTTTCAGATTGCTCCGAAAGGATTTCTTGTTGGGAATGACGAATATGCACAATTAATATTAACAAATAAATATAAAACTAAAAAAATAAAACTTATGAATTTTAATAATCATAAAACCTATTATGAAACACAAATCTCTTATTTATTATCTGCGTGGGGAGTGATGGATTCGAACCACCGAAGGCTTAGCCAGCAGATTTACAGTCTGTCCCATTTGACCGCTCTGGAAACTCCCCGAATTTGTTTTAATTTTGAGCCGGCGGAGGGATTCGAACCCCCGACCCGCTGATTACAAATCAGCTGCTCTGGCCAACTGAGCTACGCCGGCAAAATTAACAAATTTAATTTCAATTTACCTTTGTCATAACCTTGTTCCCTTGATTTGACGGTGCAAAAGTATAGACTATTTCCGGCTTTTGCAAATCTTTTTGAAAGTTTTTTGCAAAAAATATTTATCGTATTAATATTTAGGTTGTTGCGTATTGATATTCTGTTCAAAATTATTTGCGGTTATTTTTTTGTTATTATTCAAACTTATAATATATTTGTAAATCTTACTGACAGCTTTTTTATTACAATGTTTAGGATTATTATAAGTTTAAATATACTGCTGGTTGTCATGTTCAACTCTTTGACTATCAGCGCACAAATACATGCCACTGACGAAGCTCTCGATAGTTTGGTCACCGGATATTACAGGCTTTCGGATTCCGATACCAACAAGCTTAATATCTGTTCCTCTATTGCAAGCAGGCATTATGTGGCCGATTCGGCTCTTCTGTGGTCCAACAGGCTTGTGGAGCTTGCCTGCAAAAAAAACAACAAGTATTTTGAGAGCAAGGGATATTATTACAAGTCGCTTGCCTATTATCAGCTTGGCGATTATCTGAGATCCAGCGACTGCAATTTCAAGTCGCTGATGATAGCCGAGGAGATTGGCTGCCGCTATCATGTGGCGTACAATAATGCTCAGCTTGGCGACAACAATCTGAGACTCTGTCAGTACGAGCCAGCTGAAATGTTTTATATGGATGGCCTTCAGTCGTTCCAGACTCTTCACGACACCGTAAATATTGCAAAATGTTACCGTGGCATTGCCGAAAGTTACGGACATCAGCGCTTGTACAGTGACGCCCACAGATATTTCGACAAGGCTTTGCATCTCGATTCGGCGGTGGGATGTATAGAGGGCCTTCAGCTCGACTACCTTGTGCGCGGACAGATGACCATCGACAGGTTTTTCTCGGAGCTCACCAAGCATGATATGTCGATAATCTCTGAGGCCAAGTCCGACCTCCTGAAGGCTTCGCAGCTGCCGGCAGGATCTTTCACCGCGCGTTTCAAGGCGCTGTATTATCTCTGCAAGTCGATGCACTGCGAGCATCTTACACTTCATTACAGCGGCGAGCGTCTCCAGCAGTTTTCTGATTCGCTGCAGATGTATCTCGATGAGCTTGAGCTTCTTTCGCAGAAACTTGTGCTAAAGCAGTACCGCGTGTCGGTGTATCTCGGCTATATGAATATGTATTCGCTCACCGGCCGCCTGGAGCAGTGCAAGCCCTATCTCGATTCTGTAAATATCTATATATCACAGGATAAGGTGAAAGACCGTGACCAGATTATGGATTTCTATCTGTGCTCGGATATTTATTACAGAATGGTGGGAGATTTCAAGAACGCCTACAATTACAAGTCGAAATATTATGAGCTCCAGAATTCCATCCTTGTGCTTGATTACGCCGTTAAGGCCACTCAGTCGATGGAGCAGAATAAGTACGAGAACCTTCTCACGATTCAGGAGCAGGAGCAGCATATCATCAATATGAGGTATATGTATTTCTCGCTGTTTTTCGTTGCCTTGTTGCTGTTTATACTTTTTGAGTTTTTCAGGAAGCGGAAACACAACAAGATTCTCAGCGAGAAAAACGCCGAGCTTGATGCGCAGGCCTCCACTTTGAACGATCAGAACAAGGTTATTACCGCGTCGCTCAATTATGCCAGCATCATTCAGCGCGCAGTAATGCCGCGCACCGACAAGCTTGTGGATATGTTTGGACAGTATTTCGTGATTTTCAGGCCCTTGCATATTGTGGCCGGCGATTTTTACTGGGCCAATACCGTGGGAAGGTTCGAGGTAGTGGTATGTGCCGATTGTACCGGCCACGGTGTTCCGGGCGCTTTTGTGAGTATGCTCGGTATCAGCCTCCTTAATGAGATTACCAGTGCCATCAACGATGGATGCGAGTCGGCCGGATACATACTCGACACACTCCGCATCAAGCTGATGCGCTCTCTGGGTCAGAACGAGCAGAGCTACGAGCCAGGCAAGGATCAGAACAAGGATGGCATCGACATGGCTCTCCTGATGGTGGATTACGAGAACATGGTGCTGCATTACGCCGGAGCCATGCGTCCGCTCTGGATAATGCGAGACGGCTCTCTGCTGAAATACAAGGCCAACCGAATGCCTATTGGAATGTATTTTGGCGAGGTTACCAATTTTACCGACAATGTTATTGATATAGCTGATGGCGATATTTTGTATATGTTTAGCGACGGCATCACCGATCAGTTCGGCTATGTGGACGATGAGCACAAGGTTACAAAGCAGTTTTCAGCTAAAAGGCTTTCTGAGCTTATTCAGAATATTCACAAATTGCCTATGTCTCAGCAGAAACAGCTTATTGAGGATGCCCTCGACAAGTGGGAGAACGGTCACCGCCAGATCGATGATATCACCGTGATGGGTATCAAGATTCATTAGCTGATACCTGGCTTCTATATTAAATACTAATTATATGCGAAGGCTTTATTATATATTGCTCTTGATGCAGATAGCATGTAACGCACTGGCTCAGACTGGCGACTCCAAACTCGACAGTATGATTTCGGTGTATCATTCTCTTGGCGACAGGGACACATCCAAGTTGGGTGTGTGCAAGCAGATAGCTTTCGGTCACTTCAATGTGGATTCCACAATTATGTGGAGCGAGCGTCTCATCAACCTATCCCGCTATCATAAGAGCAAGTATTACGAGAGCCGGGCACTTGGGTATATGAGTTGGGCTTATTTTTACAAGGGCAATCTGTCCAAGTCCATAGATTTCAATTACGAGGGACTGGCAATTGCAGATTCCGATTCCGATATCGAGAGCATGGCTTACCATTCATATATGCTTGGCAACAATTTTTCCAGCTTATGCGATTATTGGACAGCTGATACGTATCTGCGTCATGCCTACGATCTGTATTCCTCTATCGGCGATACAGTGAAGATGGTGCAGTGTTGCCGATGTATGGCTAATAATCTTGTGGACCAAAACATCTATTCCGACGCCGATTCCATTATGGCTGTTTCCCTCCATCTCGATTCCCTTATGGGCAACCTTACGGAGCTCAGTGAGGATTTTGGGTCGATAGCTGTTTTCCGTCTCAGTGAGTATTTCAATTCTCAGGAATCCAATTCATTAAGATTACTGTCAGAGGCCAGGGAGTTTGCATTGATGGGATTGTCGCTCGGGTTGGACGGTTCCTATCATTACATTTTATACGTTACCCTTATGAGGTCTATGTTTCTGGAGCTCGATAATCAGAAATACACCGGGAATTACCGCAAACAGTTTCTGGACAGTATCTATACATATTGCTCCGATGCCTACGCCTATGTCGGCAAGATGAATTCCAGATTGGCCAAGATGTCGATAGATTTGTGCTATGGCAATTATCTTGTTTTCTCTGGCCGTATGGACGAGGCTGCTAGCTTGGCCGATTCTTTGTCGGGCATTATTTCCGACGACCCTGATCTCTATGCCATGCGCACAGGCCAGTATTACAAGTTTATGGAGCGTTTTTATGTGGCCAAGCAGAATATCGACAGTGCTCTATATTACAACCGCAAATTCTACAAGTTGAATTATCAATATTTGGATAGCAAACTCTTGTCGGTCAAGAATGTGGTGTCTCTTAAGTACGAGCAGAAGATACGTGATAATGTAGTGGATGAAGAGCGCCGCAAATTTTATAACATATTGTTGTATGTATTTATAGTGATGCTGATAATTCCTCTGGTATTCTCATTTATCCGCACACGAAACGGCAACCGTATTCTCAATGAGAAAAACGAAATCCTTATGGCTCAGAAAGAGAAACTGCTTTACCTGAGCGTTCAGCTCGGACAGCAGAACGATGCCATAGCCTATCAGCACCGGCAGATTACCGATTCCATAAAATACGCCTCACTTATTCAGCACAGCGTACTGCCCAAGCAGGATGTGCTGGAGAGTATGTTCAGCGACTTTATGCTGATATATCGTCCGCTGAATATCGTGGCTGGCGATTTCTACTGGACAACCCAGTTCGATAAATTCAAGGTGGTGGTATGTGCCGACTGTACAGGCCATGGAGTGCCGGGAGCCTTTGTGAGTATGCTTGGTATCAGCATTCTCAACGAGGTTGCCCACAAGATATGGACCGCCCATGCTGATGCCGGCATGATACTGGATGTGCTCAGGGAGAAACTTATGAGTGCTCTAGGTCAGAGTCAGGAAATGTTCGATTCTGGATTGATGTCCAATATGGATGGCATGGACCTCGCATTGGTGGTGATAGATTCCGAAACTTTGGAGGCTCAGTACGCAGGAGCATTACGTCCTCTGTGGATCTATCGCGATGGTGATATCATTGAATACAAGGCAGATAGAATGCCGATAGGTCTTTATTTAGGTTCCCAAACCAATTTTACTCGTCATGATATTCAGCTGATGAGCGGAGATGTGCTGTATATGTTCAGCGACGGCATTCCCGATCAGTTTGGCTACACCGACGATGACCATACCGAATACAAACATTTCAGCACCAAGAAATTGAAGTGGCTGCTCTCCGAGGTGGGCGACAAGCCGCTTTCTCAGCAGAAGACTTTCATCGAGAATGCCTTCGACAATTGGAAAAACGGTTACCAGCAGCTCGATGACATTATTATGATTGGATTCAGGGTTTGATGGATTCAGCAACCGTATTCTTGATTCCGAAAGGAACTTCCTCTTCGGCGGCCATGGGATAGCTGGCAAATTCTTCCTCGTCTTCGCTGTCAAATGTAATCGTTACTTTCCCTTTCAGATGCAGGAAAATGTTGTCGAGCTTGTAGGTGAGTTCCCGGAGTGTGGCTTCGCGTTTGTCCTGTTTTAGCTGACACTCCCAAACTACAAGGCAGTTCCAGCCCATCGAGTTCAGTTTCTCTATTACCTGGGCATCGCGCTCACGGTTTCGTGTTATTTTGTTGTTCCAAAATTCGGTATTGGTTTTTGGGAGCCGGTAAAATTTGCAGTTGTCGTGCCCATGCCAGAAACAGCCGTTTATGAAAATGCAGGTTCTGTATTTCAGCAGAACGATGTCTGGCTTACCCGGCAGGAGCTTGGTGGTTTTGCGGTATCTGTATCCATTGGCCCACAGGTATCTCCTTACAATCAATTCAGGCTTGGTGTCCTTGCTCTTGATTGCCGCCATATTCTTGTGCCGCTGCTCGGGAGTTAGTGAATCGGGCATTTGAGGTTGGTGTTTTTTTTTAAGTTATTCTACCTTTATCCAATCTTCTTCTGGGATGTCAGTCAGGTTGGTAAGATGTTCCATTTCAAGGTGCTTCATAGCCTCCTCGCGTGTGCATGGAACTGTGTCGTCATCATTTGTGAGATATTTGGTGATTTTGTCATACTCACTATCCCGCACATAAGATCTCCAATACATCATCACCCTTTTGCTGTTTTCCAGTATTATGGATCTCTCTTCTATCCATGATGTAGTGGATTCAGCCATAAAACCGGCGTTTTTTGCTTTTACATGGCTATTGCCGAATTCCAAAGTGGAAAAATCTCCTGTGTCTATAAGGAACTCAATGTCGTCTGCGCTGGTTATTATGTCGTTTTTTTTCACGTAGGCGGTGTATCTGGCCCAGGATCCCATTGCGAAAATCTCGCTGCGACCATCTCCGTCCACATCTGTCATATAGTACTGATACTGATGGTCAGCCTTCATGCGGTCATGGATTATCTTTGTCTCCTCAGCCGAGAAGCTCTTGTTTCCGGCCTTGTTGCCGCACGATGTAATGAGTAAGGCGCTTGCAAGAGCAGGGATTAGGAATTTGGTCATTTTTTATTTTTGTTTTATTATTTTATTATGGCAACCTATTAGGGGCAATATCGTATGCGATGCTGCCGCTGGTGATGCTACCGCAGGCGATGCCAGCGGTTACCGATGTAGTGGCCGCAAGGGCCTCCGCTACTAAAGTGTGCTCAGTAGTAGCGTAGCCCCTTGTGGGCTATACGAGGGTAACCGCTTGCATCGCATGCGGTCGATAGGCGAGGGCTGTCGCTGTACTAGCTCAGATACGCTACCGCAGGCGATGCCAGCGGTTACCGATGTAGTGGCCCAAGGGCCACCGCTACTTATGTGTGCTCAGTAGTAGCGCAGCCCCTTGTGGGCTGTACGAGGGTATCCACTTGTATCGCATGCGGCCGGTAGGCGAGGGTTGTCGCTGTACTAGTTCAGATACGCTTTCGCAGGTGATGCTACCGCAGGCGATGCCAGCGGTTACCGATGTAGTGGCCGCAAGGGCCACCGTTACTGATGTGTGCTCAGTAGTAGCGCAGCCCCTTGTGGGCTGTACGAGGGTATCCGCTTGCATCGCATGCGGTCGATAGGCGAGGGCTGTCGCTGTACTAGTTCAGATACGC
>JAZQPB010000347.1:0-4463 GCA_045628165.1 Bacteroidales bacterium
TGCACAGGAGACCACAGAACTGCTGCCTGGACAACGACGACAACTTCTGGTTTCTGGACGATGTGAACAAGACCATAACCCGCGTGGACAGGCTGGGCAACGTATTACTCGATATCAGCTGCGATAAATACAATGTGGAAAATGTGTGCAAAAACCATTTCGCATTCATGGACAACGGCGACGGAGAATACTGGTTTGGCGGCAATTACGGCATCTACATCTGGGACAGCAAGGTAAACAACTTCAAGCGTCTGGAGGCCCGCAACAGCGAGATTTTCCCCAACAAGGAGATCAAGTGTATCTTCAAGGACAGCCGCGGAATAGTCTGGATAGGCACCAACGCCCTCGAGACATTCTACTACAACCCCGAGACCAAGATGTATACCGAGGTGCCCCACGCCAAATCGCGCGCCCAGTACAAGCTGAACTCGCCCACGGTAATCGACATCTGCGAGGACAACCGCGGTCTGCTCTGGTTCGGCACCTGGAAGGGCATCTCATTCACCGAGCTTAACCCCAGCAAGCAGTTCCACAACATATCGAGCGACAACAAGATACTGGAGGACAGGAACTACATAAGCACTTTTGACACCTACGGCAACATGGTGGCCATAGGATGCGACGGCGGCGGTGTAACCCTGTGGAACAAAAACGCACCCGCCGCTCTGGCCCATTTCGACACCGACAATTCGCCCGGACACAAGATGGAGACTGGATCGGCCCTGGCCATAGCATTCGACAGTGACGGATACTGCTACAACGGCGGATACAACAGGAGCATAATGCGCATACACCCCAACCTGAGGGACATGGACATCTACAAGGTGAACACCAGGAATCCCGGAAGGCTTCAGCACGATTTTACGGCCAGCATGCTCCGCGACAGCCAAAACCGCATTTGGATATTATCCAACGGAGGCGGCCTGTGCCGGATAGTGGATCCAGCTAATGGCGAGATGGAATACCACAACACCGACAGCAGGGGCGAGCCGAACTCGGGACTCTGCGGCACCGCGCTGGCCGAATACGACAGCAACACCCTGCTGGTGGGCTCGTACATAGGATTCTCGGTATACAACACCAAGGACGACATATTCACCACATACCGGTCCATAGCCGACGACACCACCACCCTGTCGCACAACTGGGTATACACATTCTGCGTGGACAGGAAAAAACGCATCTGGATAGGCACCTGCTCGGGCCTTAACAGGTTCGACATAAGCACAGGGCGTTTTGTGAGATACGGGCGCGACTGCGGCCTGCAGAGCGACGTGATAAAGGGCATACTGGAAGACGAGCACACCGGCCTGCTGTGGATATCCACGGCCAAGGGCATATCGAAATTCGACCCCGAGAAGGGCATAGTGATAAGGACATACCTGGCATCAGACGGACTGCTGAGCGAGAATTTCATGATAAGGGCGGCCCACAAGTCGGCCGACGGCACAATGTATTTCGGCATGGCCAACGGCTTCACCTACTTCAGGCCCGACGAGATACGCGATGTAACCCACATGCCCGAGCCCACCATCACCGGAATGCTCATCAACTACAACCGCGTAACCCCTCAGGACTCGCTGTCGCCGCTCAAGAAGGCGCCCGAGGCCATCGACAAGATAGTGCTGAACTCCAACCAGAGCACATTCACCATAGAATTCACATCGCTGAACTTCGTAAACGAGGGCGGCAACCAGTACGCCTACAAGATGGACGGATTCAACAAAGACTGGATAGACATAGGCAGCCGCCACGAGGTTACATTCACCAACCTCGACCAGGGCGAGTACACATTCCTGGTGAAATGCCGCAACTCCGACGGCATAGAATCCGACATCCGCCCGCTCAAGGTGATAATACGTCCGCCATTCTACCGCACATGGTGGTTTGTATCGCTCACCCTGCTAATAGCAATAGGCCTGATACTGCTGACCCTGTGGATGCGCACACGCAGCCTGAGGGAAAACCAGATAATACTGGAGCGCACCGTAAAGGAGCGCACCGAGGCGCTGGAGTTTCAGAAGGAGGAAATAGAGAAATCGCTGAACAACACACTGATACTCAACGACCTCAGCCGTCAGATTACCAGCTCGTTCGATGTGCCCAACATCGTATATCTGGCCTACAGCCACATCAAGATGATGTGCAAGATGGACTTTTTTGCGATGGGAACATTCAGCCAGAGCAAGAACACTCTGGAATTCAACAACATAAGACACGGATTTACAGAGCAGGAGCCATTAGCTGTACCCATAAGCAAGAGCACGGCCGAGACCAAATGTTTCAGCTGCACCGAAGACCAATACCTGACCGGCGGGCAATGCGCCGAATCGGTATTCCGCAACATAGAGGGCGAGCCGTTCGGCACACTCTTCATACTGCCCATCCACGAGGCCAGCCACATAAACGGCGTACTGGTGGTGGGATGCATGGACCGCGACCAATACACCAAGACCGACCGCGCCAACCTCCGCATGATAACATCGTATCTGAGCATAGCGCTGGAGAAGGCCAAGGACTACCATCAGCTGAGAATCAAGAACAACGCCATCAACGGATCCATAAGATACGCCAAGACCATCCAGGACGCCATACTGGCGCACGAGGACGAGCTGAACAGGTATTTCAACGCCATGATAGTATTCCGCCCCAAGGACATAGTGAGCGGCGATTTCTACTGGTTCAAGACCATAGGCAGCCGGCAGATGCCCGACAAGATCTTTGCGGCCGTAATAGACTGCACGGGCCACGGAGTGCCTGGAGCTTTTATGAGCCTGATAAGCAACATCCTGCTCAACGATATAATAATAAAGAACGGAATATACGAGCCCAACGCCATATTATCGAGCCTCCACAAGGAGATAATGCAGTCGCTGAACCAGACACAGAACCTGAACGACGACGGCCTCGACATGGCCCTGTGCAGATTCGACATGGAGGCCGACGGCAGATGCCGGCAAGTGGTATACGCCGGAGCCAAAAACTCGCTCTACCACTTCCACAGCCAGAGCGGCGAGATAGAGACACACTCTGCCGACCGCCTCTCGATAGGCGGATACAACAACGCCGCCGACAAGGTGTTCACCAACCACACCATAGAGCCACACACCGGAGATATGTTCTACATGACATCTGACGGAATAATAGACCAGAACAACAAGGAGCGCAAGCGTTTTGGACGCAAGAAGCTGATAGATACAATATCACAAAACCACGGGCTAAACATGGCCGGACAGAAGGCTCTGCTGGAGAAAGCCCTCGACGATTTTATGGACGGGGAGGAACAGCGCGACGATATTACCGTAATGGGACTAAAAATACTATAAAAACACAAGCAAAATGATACTGATAGCAGACTGCGGAACCACCAAATGCGACTGGGCCGTAATAGACGGCGACCACGTGGATTTTTTCTCCGGGTTGGGGTTCAATCCCGTACACTCCAGCAGCGAAAACATTACATATTCCATCAAGAGTGCCACACAGCCTAATGTGATGCCCGGCACCATCGACCAGGTGTTTTTCTACGGAGCCGGATGTCTGGAGGGCGAGGCGTCCGACAAGGTATCATCGGCGCTCAAGTTCTTTTTCCCTGAAGCCGAGGTAAGCACTTATGACGATCTCGTGGGTGCCGGACGCGCCCTGTTCAAGACCGACAGCGGCATTGCCGCCATTCTGGGCACGGGCTGCAACAGCGGAATATATCAGAACGGACACATCACCGAGAAGATTCCGCCGATGGGCTACATCCTGGGCGACGAGGGCAGCGGAGCCTCCATAGGCAAGCGCCTGGTAAACGCCATATACAAGCGCGAGATTCCCGACGAGTACCGTGAGCTATTCGAGAAGGAGACCATGATGAAATACGAGGACATAATATTCGGAGCCTACCGCAGCGAGAGCCCCGCACAGTTTCTGGCCCAGTTTGTGCCATTCATCCACGACCACATCAACGACATGATATTCCGCAACCTGGTGCTCTGCGAATTCGACCTCTTCCTGAACCGCAACATCGTAAGGCTCAACCGCCCCAAGAACTACAACATAGGATTTGTGGGATCGATAGCGGCCAATTTTGAGGACATCCTGAAAGACGCGGCCCGTTTCCACGGCCTCTCTGTATCATCCATAATACAGAAACCCATACAGAGGCTGGTGGAATACCACAAGGAGGTAATGGGGTGAAAATAATCACCCCTACCATCAGACACACCACAGGCGATGCCAGTGGTTACCATCGTATAGCCCGCAAGGGGCTCGCTGATATGTGAAACGCCCAATACGCGCCTCGCAGTAGCAGCGGTGGCCCTTGGGCCACTACGTGGGTAACCACAGGCATCGCCTGTGGTGCATCGCCCGCGGGCATCGCATGTGGTACATCACACATCTGTAGCGACAGACCGCGGTCCGTATCCACGGGAAAATATCGGACATCACCCCCACAGACAGATACACCACAGGCG
>JAZQPB010000348.1:0-7840 GCA_045628165.1 Bacteroidales bacterium
ACTGCCAACAGCACAGAAAACACGTCCCGTTAGGGACAAAGAGATTTTTGTTAAATTTTTGCCCAGGATTTCGGGCGTATTTTAAAATGATTTTAATAAAATTTTGAGCGAAGCGACGTCTTTAAAAATTCATCGAACTCACATTAAATAAAGAAAAACGCAGATGGATTTTTGAAATTTCCATCTGCGTTTTTTATTGGGGTAGGGGAGGAGTTAGGGTCCCTCTAATTATTATTCGCAGGTAATCTTGCAGGATCCATTGCTCCAATCTTGCATATTGGATGTAGACCAATGGCGGCAGCTTGGAGGGAATGCTTCCTCAAGTTCCGGACTAAATGTCTTGGACAATGAGCTTGAATACCTGTTGTCGTTCTTCCATTTGCCGTTGTTGATAAGGTATGGACCGCTTACATCCAGCAGTATCTCGCCCTGGAAATTTGGCTTGGAGTAAATGGTGAGGTGTGTGCCCTTGAATACAGCTATTCCGTCGAAAGAAGTGCCTACTGCTTTAGGGAAGGCCGTCTTGTTGTCGGGGTAGTTGCCAGCTGATACGTAATCTGTGTATCTATCCGGCTCGTCTATTTTGCTGATGCCTGGAGGGTTAGAAAAGTAATCGGAGAATACTAATCCAGAGAAATGCACACAGCATCTCCTGGGGATGGCTGGTTTTTTGAGCGGAATCTGGTCGCCGTCGTTGATGTCGGCGGTGGGGGATTCGGCCGAGTTGTCGTAATAGTCGTCGTGCTGGGCGTGAATTTTTGCGTTGCCGCATATAGGCACGTTCTCCATTGTGAAATAGCCGTTGCTGTCGGTGGTGTACTGTCTGGTTTCGGTACGGCCGTATCGGTCTGTTATTGTTACTGTTACGCTGGCGTTGGGTATCGGCTCGCCGCTGTCCTTGTCCACTACCTGCATGGTTATTGACCTCATCTTTTCGGCGAGTTTCAGCTGAAGTGGCTCATCTTTTGGGAAATCGTTGTAGCAGATGGTGTCGCGGAGTGCGGCGCATCCGTTGTCGATGGATACGTATACGCTGTCGCCCGATCCGGCAAACAGCCAGTGCCAGAGCGGCTCGGATACTCTTATGGTGTCGGAGAGTCCCTGCTCGGTGGTGGTGCTTACGAATGCCGAATCTACATGACCGCCGAATGTCTTGATGTTTTGGTACTTGATGCTGGCCGGGGTGAGGGCTACCGGTGTGTTGAGGTCGCCTTCCACGAATTTCAGCTGAAACAATCTCTCCATCGGCCAGAGCAGGATGAGGGGCAGCAGTAGCAGCAGCCACCAAGGGAACTGGCGTTTCATCTGGACGGTGAAGCTGTCGCTGCCCGATTGTGTGGTTAAGGTTATTTTTTCTGATTTCATGATTGTGGGTGTGTTTTATATGTTTGCTATTAGCTGCAAATATAATAAAAATAAGTATAAAAAAAACGCAGATGCGCGGTGATTTGCCGTTGATCCGCGTTTTATCTTGGCGAGCATGTCGGTCATGTTGCCGGCCTGTACGTTGGCGCAGGCCGAGTGTACGGCTCCGCACTGCTTGTAGTTGGTGTAAAGTTTCTGCGCTATCAGCTGATATGAATACTATCGCCTCCTTCTGCTGATGAAAAACTGTCTTGTGGCCGCGAAATAGATGATTACGCCTACGGCATGCACGGCGGCCACGCTCCAGAATGCGGCTGTGTAGCTGAAGTGCTCGGCCACTGCTCCGCCCATCACTATGCCTATGCCGGAGCCGAGGTCCCAGGCTGTGAGTATGGTGCTGTTGGCGGTGCCTCGCTCGTTGTGGTCGGCCACGTTTATTATCATGTTCTGGAACGCGGGCCACATGTGTCCGTTGCCCAGGCCCAGCAGTATGGCCGATCCGTAATATCCTATCTCGTTGGGGATGGCCACGAATATGGTGTAGCTCACCATCGATATCAGCAGTCCCGACGATGCGTTCCTCACCATCTTGCCTTCCCTGAGCGACTTGGCGCCCTGCAGGCGTGAGAGTATCAGGCCAGCTGATAGCAATAGAAAGTACAGGCCCGTGCCGCCGGTGATGCCTAATTTCTCTTTGCCGTAGATGGCCAGATAGTTGGAGAGCACGCCGTAGCAGAGGCCGAACATCACCATGTTGAGCCCCAGGAGCCAGCCCTTGAAGAGGATGAATCTGTCGAGCGAGAGTTTTTTCTTGTTGGGGACGATGTCGCGCTGGCAGAATTTCACTGTGCTGTCCACCCAGAATCCGAGGGCCGATACTGTGAGGGCTATCCAGAATATTATGTTGAAATTGTGGGTGTGCTCGTATACGAAGATTCCCACTGTTGGGGCTATGGCTGTGGCTATGTTGTTGCTGATGCCGTAGTATCCCACGGCCTCGTTCCGTCTTGACGGCGCTGTTACGTCGATGGCGGCGGTGGAGTTGGCCACGGTGGCCAGTCCGTATGGTCCGCCGTGCAGTGTGCGGAATATGGCGAACACGGCGAGGCTTCCTGCTATCAGATATCCGCTGAAGAGCACAAAATAGAGTCCCAGGCACAGCACGAGCACTTTTTTCCTGTTGAAACTGTCCACGATGTATCCGCCGAACGGCCTTACTATCAGCGCGGTGATGGCGTATCCCGAGAGCACCATTCCGATGACGTCTTTGGTGGTGCCGAAAGTCTCGCTCAGGTATATCGGCAGCAGCGGCGTCATGATGTAGAATGCGAAGGCGATGCTGAAATTGGCAAACATCACCTTCATGTAATTGCTGGTCCAGAGTTTTTCCATGATGGGGCAAAGTTCGTGAATTTTCGGATTGGATGGATATGGAAGGAGGTGAAGTTTGGGTTAAGAAAAAAAAATATCATTGCCTGACTGTCTTGTATCCTACAATAAAATGCTATCTTCCTTAATATCATCGAGTTTTAGTATTCTTTCAAGCATAAATTTTTATGTAATTGTAAAGTTGTACTTTAATATTTCATGTAATTGTGCAAATATAGATACAATTTTTCAGACTGCAAAAAAAATCCCAGCTAATTGTCCAAATGCTGGCAATTAGCTGGGATTGTTGGGTTTAGTAATCATATTTCAGAGACTGTTACTTCCATATCTCCGAAGAGCACTGAATATTCGTTGTCATGATATTGGATAAAGCATTCCACTCCTTGTACTACGCAGGTATACGTATTGTTGTTGATTTGCTTCACGCTAATATTTTTTGTAGCCAAGCACGGCTTACTGTATATTAGGTTAGCGCAACGTGCTAAGAAAGTACTGGTCAGCATCTGTTTTTCTGGTCCTTTAATAGTTCTTACTGTTGTCTTAACACCCGTTTGTGTTATTCCTTGAAAATCTGTATAAGATTCTCCTTCTCCCAAGAACATTTTACATGCTTTATTCTTATACCATTGTCTTAGGTTTAAAGGATTGTCTTTGGAAGCCATATTGGAAATGTATCCGGACAGCTGACTTACCTTTTCCTTGCATATTTGCTGCATCAATTCTGTGTCTTGAGCGGCTGATTTCTCATTGATTGCCAGCGCAAGGAACAATGCTGACAAGAATGAAAAGATGATTTTTTTCATGGGATTTTTTTGGGGGGGGGATTAAAGTTACTAATGTTTTTATTTTCGGGTTGGATGCAAATCTTTGAATATTGAGTTTTCGTATTCTTCAATCCACATTATTTTGCCTTTCCAAAATAGTATTAGGTCAGTGCCGGAACAATTCAATTTTTGGGACTTGAAAACGTATGGTGCCTTAACCCAAGCTAATTCGGAAATAGTCCCATCATATTCAGGCAAAGGTATGCGAAGTAATATTTCTACTTTGGAATATTCTATATGGAATTTCCCGGTGTGTGTTATCCAGGTAGTTATAAATTCTACTAATGAGAACCCAATTTCCCGACAATCATTACCAAATACCATTTTCCCTATACTTTGACTTAGATTGTTATTAATTTTTTGTACAAATATGCCGATTGGGGTAATGAACATGCTGTCTAAATACAAAACCGCATCAAAATCATCTTCTCCCAATTTATTCAAATGATTTTGATAATCATTTATGATGTCAATATAGTTGTAGTCATAGTCCTTTTGGGCTTTAGAGAAGCCGCATAATGCAATGATTAAGGTGATTATTAATGTAATTTTTTTCATGGTTTTGTTGTATTTGATAGGTAAAAAGCCTGCCAAGAGATTTTATTCAATTGGCAGGCTGTCTTATCCTGAAAAAAGTTGACTCCTAAACAGAGTACAACGATGAACAAACCACAAACACCCAAGCAGCGGCAGTACCTGTCGACAGTTCTAGAACTGTACTGGCAGAAAGGAATGAGCAGCGAAAAAATATCACGATATTTAGGCCTCGGACATACGACGGTTTGGCGCTGGATTAGTATCTTTGCAGGCGAAAACCCACAAACACCACCCGATATGTCAAAAGAGACCCGAAAACAGCCACCACAAAGCATTGCGGCACAGAATGCCACAGATTCCAAGAGTCCGGAAATCCAGGCACTTGAGCGTGAGATAGCCAGGCTGCAGGCCGAACTTGAGCGCGCCGAGATCAAGGCCGAACTCTACAACAGGATGATCGACCTCGCCGAGGAGAAGTTCAACATTCCAGTAAGAAAAAAATCTGGCGCCAAGCAGTAGAGGACCTGCACGCAGAGCACTCCCAAAGATACAAGGTATCAGCGCTCTGCGGCATGCTTGGCCGTTCTAAGCAGGCCTATTACAAATACGACAGCGACGCTGTCATGGCAAAAATCGCAAGGGAGGAGTTCGCCCTGCAATATGCGAGAGAAATCCGTATGAAGGATCCAGGCATGGGAGTAGTCAAGCTGTGGACAATGTACAGAAGGCATTTTGAAGGAGACGCACCAATAGGCCGGGACAGGTTCGAGGCCCTGATGGACGAGAACGGACTCAAGGTCAGGGCACGCATACGCAAGCCACGGACCACGGACTCCTCGCACGGACTGCCTGTGTATCCAAACCTCGTCAGAGATCTCATTCCCGATGGGGCGAACCAGTTGTGGGTCAGTGATATAACATATATCATGATATGGCATCCCAACGGCACTTACACCTTCTGCTATCTTTCCATTGTGCTTGATGCCTATAGCGAGGAGATTGTCGGCTGGAGCCTTGGGGACACTCTCTCCGCCCAATATCCTGTAATGGCGCTCAGGATGGCGCTGGAACGCCTTGCAGGACTCCAGGGACTTGATCTGATCCACCACTCGGACAAAGGATGCCAATACGCCAGCCGAGAATACGTCTGTCTCCTTGAGTCTGCCGGAGCGCGCATAAGCATGACCGAGAACGGCGACCCAAAAGAGAACGCAAAGGCCGAGAGGATAAACAACACTATGAAAAACGAGCTCCTGAAAGGCATGGTCTTCAAGTCGATGGAGGAGGCACGGAAGGCCATATCCGATGCCGTGGACTTCTACAACAACATGCGCCCTCATATGAGTGTGGATATGATGACCCCGGCCGAGGCGGCGAAAATGACCGGCCCTATAAAGAAAAAATGGAGAAGTTACCGGGAGGAGGCCATACAAAAGAAAAAAAGCGCTTGATTATAGCTGAAAAATGTTTACCTTTGCGGCGTTTTCAGGCCTAGGCCTGAAGTCAACCAAAGTCAGCTGGAAAAACACAACTGGTAAACATTTTTCAGTCAAAAGAAAAACTAGTTAACTAATATCAGTTTTTACAATAATCTGAGTCAACTTTTTATGGTGATTAAGAGATAAAGTAGTCAACCTTTTTTAGGAAACTACAGGCGAAGTAGTTTGTCTTTTTATTACTTGTTCAATAACTGGTTGTTACCAATCTTTAGTGTTAAACATAAATCCAATAGAGAAAACATTCATAGCCGGGCCATGGTTTTCTTTGAAAAGTGTGTTCAATGAGTAAGAGGCTTGAATATGGAATCTTTCGAAACCAATTCCTCCTATTAAGTCAAATTTTGTAATATTTGTCTGAAATGCATCTCTTTCTTTGTCATCAACCTTTTCTCCATCCAACACATAGGTATGCTTGGTACGGCTGCCGATCCTAACACCAGGTCTTACGCCTAAGTCGATGCCGAACCAATCGTCTCCAGGTCTATAGCTAATGATGATTGGCAGACTCAGATACTGCACTCTGTAGTTGAACTTCTTGAATTTGCCTTCCTGACATACAGCGTCGTAGTTGGCGTGTACGTAATCTCCTGTCTGATCGAAAGCGAAAAGGTTTCTCGAAAGAGAAATGTTTCATTTCCCAATCTAAACCAGATATCAGATAGAAGTCGCTTACTCCAAGTTCAAAAGAAGATGCCCCAAAACGACCATCGATTCCTATGTTTCTTCCAGCCCTTTGTTGGAATTCAGTATCGCTTGAATTGGTTAGAATCGAATAATTCAATCCAAATGTAGCAACTGCAATTGAATGCTTTGTAGCTTGTAATATTTGAGCGTTTACAACACCGCATAATGCCATTACAAAGGCAATAATCAATGTGATTTTCTTCATTTTGTAAAATTTTTTGTTATATTTGATGATTAATAGCTATAATATCCCCACATGGTGGTTCCGTGGCGGCTGCCGCCTTTCATCTGCTCGTATTCAATCAGATCCATGAATTTGCGGGCTTCCACAACTCCGAAACGAGCTGCGTTCTGTATCATTTCCCAACCCTTTTTCTTGTTGTCTTTTTTCAGGTCGATATCGCCAACGTCTTCATGGGAAATCATTTCCATATAGTATATGAATCCCAGTTTCCAGTAGCAATATCCGTCGCCTGCTTTTACTCCTTTCTCGTACCAGTCTTCGGCAAGATGCAAGTTTTCGGCTACACCCAGCCTTCCAGCCACGTACATATCGCCCAACCATCCCATTGCCTCGGGATATCCTTTTTCAGCAGACAGCTTTATGTATTCACCAGCCTTTATGGAATCACCCATTCTGCCGTATTCTTTTGCCATCTTGAACAATTTCTTTCCGCTCAGGTTGGAATCCTGTCCGAAAGAATTGAATGAAACGACAATTGAAAGTAATAGTATAATGATTTTTTTCATATTGTTTTAAAAGTAAATGTAATACATTTGATTCAATCTTGCCGCGTATGGGTCTTTGGAATGATCTTCCAATACTGCGTAATGTGCCGATGTTAAATATTGGGCAATCTTGCTTTTCTTGTCAGTTTTTTTCATGTCCTTGCACCCTTGATTCTTAAACATCATCACTACAATTGAATATATGGTATGAAAACTTTTCGGATCATGAGAAGCGATGTTTAGGAATTCCTTAAATGCATCGTCATACCTTTGCTCCGCATACAGTTTCCATGCCCTCACCTCAGCGCTTCCGCTGGAGAATATACCGAATATCTTGCCATCGATCACAAGAAACACATCCTTGTCCTCGATGTTGTCTGATCCATATTTGAAAGAATATGTAACACCCGCAAACAATGAATTGACCGGCATTTCCATATCATTTGGAATTGTTATCTCGCTTTGACTTACAGCAGAAATATCGTATGTAGTGAATGAGGCATCATTGTTTTCAATGAACTCAATTAAACCGTCTATGAATTCTACTCCGAAACATCCTTTCTCATAGTCACGACCAGGCATCAATTTTTGTATTTTGTTGTTAACAAGGCCTCCTTCATGGATACATTCTTCCTGAATGGTTATTGCTATGTCAAAATTTTTGGTTTCGCACCATTGTTTCAGTAGACCACAATATTCAGGAACTATTTGTGGTTGCGCTATTGAAAAAGTATTAAGACTTATCAATAATACTATTAGTGCGATTATTTTTTTAGGTCTATGGGTCAAATTGCAGGATGAGACATAGCCTAT
>JAZQPB010000349.1:0-2431 GCA_045628165.1 Bacteroidales bacterium
ATGATGCCCGTAATATCGCTGAATATCGACTACAAGAAACCAGCCTTCTACGACGACCTCCTTACTATAAAGGTGTATGTCCGTCAGAAACCGGGCGTAAAGATGAGTTTCGACTACGAGACCTACAACGAGGCCGGCGAGCTCCTCAACAAGGGAAACACAGTGCTCTGTTTTGTAAACAAGCAGACCGGAAGGCCCTCGCTCCCACCCGATTTCTTCCAGGAGATTATCAACAAATACTTCGAATAAGCTATGCCACAGGAAAACACATCCACACGCGAGCGCAGGAGAGTAATCACCCAGGAGCCACGCAAATACAAGGTGATAATGCACAACGACGATGTCACCACCATGGATTTTGTGATAATGGTGCTCCAGGACGTCTTCTTCAAGTCGTTCAAGGAGGCCGAATCCATAATGCTCACCATCCACAACGAGGGACAGGCCATCGTGGGCATCTACACCTACGACATAGCCCAGTCCAAGGTCTTGAAGGTGAAGCGATTGGCCCAGGAGCAGAAATTCCCCCTGAAGCTCACAGTACAGCCAGCTTAGTTGTTATTCAGGTTTTGTGCAGCTGATGGCGTGTAGAATATCTTGCCATCAGCTGCAATAAAAAACATAAAAAACATAAAATGCTTAAACAATCCTTTTTGCTTGACCAGCTCTTAGGCGACGTGGTGCAGAATGTACACAGACTGCGCCATGAGTTCGTAACGCCCGAGCACTTCATGTATTACGGCCCGCTGATGCTGCAGTGCGTGATGGAGTGCCTCACCGAAGCCGGCATCAACAAGAAAAATCTTCTTAGCTTCCTTAAAAAACATATTGACTCGCTGGAAAAAGTACCTGCCAAAGTCAAGAACTACAGCATAGAATCTTCCGTAAACATGGCTGTGGCGCTCCAGAGTGCCGAAAGCCTCGCCAACGGTCTCAAGAAGAAGGAGTTGGGAGTTTTCGAGATAATACTCGGAATACTCAACCTGTCTTCCGACTGCCCCATCAAGGACTACATTGTGGACAATCTGAAGATTCCGATAGAGGCACTCGCGGGCCGTCTGCTCGAGGAGATCACCGAGATAGAGAACGACCCTACTCTGACTTTTGACGACGACGACGATTACAGCGACAGCTCCGAAAATCCCGGCGAATATTACCAGCCTCCGCAGGATTACGAGCAGCAGGTGGACTGGAGGAACTTTGTGACCCGTATAAACGACAACTGGGAAGACCACAATCCGCTCGTGGGACGCGACGCCGAGATAGAGCGCACAATACACATATTAAAAAAGCGTGAACGCCACAACGTGCTCTACATCGGCGAGAGCGGCGTGGGCAAGACAGCCATGATCTACGGCCTTCTGCGCAGGATGGCCAAGGGCGAGGTATACGCCACAGACGCCATACAGAGCGCCGACTTCTTCCAGATCGACATGACAGCCGTGCTGGCCGGATCGCAGTTCAGAGGCGATTTCGAGAAGAGAATCAAGGCCATAATGGAGGGAATCTCGCAATCGGAAAACGCCGTGGTATACATCGACGACATCCACACGATGGTGGGCATGGGCGCCAATTCCGAGAACAGCAACGACGCTTCTCAGATGCTCATGCAGTACATGGACAGGCCAAACATAAGATTCATAGGCACCACCACATTCCAGGAATACAGCCGCCGGATCCAGAAAAACAAGGGACTCACGCGCAGATTCCAGACCGTGGAAATCCACGAGCCGTCCACCGACGAGTGCACACAGATAATGGAGGCACTGCTTCCGCTCTACGAGAAATTCCACCACGTAACCTACCGCAACAAGAAACAGATAGCGCGCTACGCCGTGGAGCTCAGCCAGAAATACATCACCAACCGCCATCTGCCCGAAAAGGCCATAGACCTGATAGACGAGGCCGGAGCCTACCGCGAGATACATCCGCTCACCGAATTGGGTGGAGAGCGCAAGAAATCGCAGTGGGTGGAAAAGAAGCTGATAGCGGAGATGATACAGAAAGTGTGTCAGCTGAAAAACCTTCCCGACCTCGACAACGAGGACGAGAGCATGATGCTCTACAGCCTCGAGGAAAACATCAAGGCCCAGATCTACGGACAGGACGAGGCCGTGCGTCAGGTGGTGGAGAGCATCCAGATGAGCAAGGCCGGCCTTCTCGACGGGCAGAAACCCATAGCCTCTCTCCTATTTGTGGGACAGACCGGCGTGGGCAAAACCGAAATCGTGAAAGTGCTCGCCAGGGAGCTAAACCTGGAGCTCGTAAGGTTCGATATGAGCGAATACACCGAGAAACACACAGTGGCCAAGCTGATAGGAAGCCCGGCCGGATACGTGGGCTACGACGACGGCGGACTCCTGACCGACGCCATCCGCAAGAATCCCAACTGCGTGCTCCTGCTCGACGAGATAGAGAAAGCCCATTCCGA
>JAZQPB010000350.1:0-3432 GCA_045628165.1 Bacteroidales bacterium
TCAATGATCAGAAACAAAACTAAATATGACGCTAACGCCTACGGCCATAGTGCTGAACTTTACAATACCCAAATGACTCCGGATTTTTTTTGAAAAAAAGTACGGAATTTATTTGGAAATTAACATAGAATACCGTATGCGTAGCCTTGGCGAGCTTACGGTATCTGGCACGGCGAGGAATACAACCGCAAGGGCGAGATCCAGCTATCGGAATACCTCGACCATTTCGGCCTCCAGGAAGGCTATATGCTCAGTTTCTGTTTCAACAAGAACAAGGAGACAGGTCTGCAAAGGAAAGAGTTCGGCGACAAGGTGCTGTGGGAGGTGGTGGTGTAGAAATTCATACAAAAAATATTATGTTGTCCTTCATTTTAAAAATATCTCAACAACTAATAAGTAAAACACTACAGAATTCTTAACTAATAACACATCACATTATGGAAAAATTTGAAAACAAGAAGCAGGGAACCGACGGACGCCGCGAGATTGCCTCAAGAGACACCAACTGGGCAAGAGCCATTGCCCGCAAGCTTACCGACTGGGGAGCCAAGCCCAATCACATTTCAATAATGAGTATTGCATTCTCGGTTTTGGGATGTTCCATATTATTGAGCTCCATCTATTTCGGATTCAACAAATGCGCCGCATACATCTTGTTCCCGGTATGCATCGGTCTGCGCCTGCTTTGCAATCTTTTTGACGGAATGGTGGCCGTGGAAGGCGGCAAGGGTGGTCCAAACGGCGACCTCTACAATGACGTACCTGACCGTTTCGACGATGTACTGCTAATAGTTCCAGCCGGATACGTTGCCGGTGGAATAGGAGTTGAGCTTGGATGGCTGGCTGCGACACTTGCGGTAATGACAGCATATTTCCGCTGGATGGGAGCCTTCAAGACCAAGAGACATTTTTTCAACGGTCCACAGGCCAAGTCGCACCGCATGGCCCTGCTCTCTGCAACATCGTTGGCAGCAGCAGTTGCCTTATGCTGGGGATACGATGGCATTGTATTCCTTGTGGGCCTCGCGATAATGAACATAGGAGTTGCCATCACCTTGATATACCGTCTGTATTTAATAACTCACATTGATCAGAAATGAATTTGCTCGATATGTTTTTCACAAATATAAGCGACGACGTAGTAAAGGTTTCCATCGGCATAATTGCTGTACTTACAGTCGTCAGCATTGCTCTGGCAATAGTCCGGTTTGTAAAGCCAGAGGCCAGGATCGGCGAGCTTATCTCACGAACCAAGTCATGGTGGATAATGTGCGGAATTTTCTTTTTCGCCTGCTTCATCAACAATGTAATCTCTTATTGCGCCCTTGGTTTGCTGTCGTTTTTCGCATTCCGTGAGCTGTATTCCGTACTTGGATTCCGCGATTCCGACAGGGAGGCACTGCTGCTCGCCATTATCGCTATTCCCATTCAGTATTATCTGGCATACATCAACTGGTACGGCTGGTTCATAATCCTGATACCCATAATCATGTTTCTGGTGCTGCCGATAATATTGGTGCTAAAGGGAGACACCCACCGCATCACCAAGTCGATGGCCATGATTCAGTGGACCCTGATGCTTTCGGTATTCGGTATCAGCCACCTTGCATACCTGCTTTCCATGCAGGAGCCTGATATCAGCAAGAATGCCGTGCCTTTCACTGCTGGAGGTCGTGGTCTGCTGCTCTTTGTAGTGGTATTGACGGAGCTCAACGACGTAATGCAGTTTGTATGGGGCAAACTTCTTGGCAGACACAAGATTGTTCCCAAGGTAAGTCCAAATAAGACTTGGGAGGGATTTGTTGGCGGCGTCCTGAGTACCACAGCCATCGGATACTTCATGCGTTTTCTCACACCTCTTACAGAAGGCTATGCCATCTTCGTAAGCTTTATGGTAGCTATCTCAGGATTCTTTGGCGACGTGGTACTCTCCGCCATCAAGCGCGACAAAGGAATCAAGGATATGGGCGACGTAATTCCCGGCCACGGTGGCATCTTCGACCGTATCGACTCTCTATCCTACACCGCGCCTGTGTTTTTCCACTTGGTGTATTACTTAGCTTTCCCACACATGTAGAGTATGAAAACCAAATTCTTGCAACCCATATTGCTGAAAGCCATATACAGCGGCTTCTTCAGATTTATTCTGCGCTTCTTTGTGGGAGTCAGGTACACCGACTGCTCATTCCTGAAGGGCGAGAAACAGTTTGTGATAATATCAAACCACAACAGCCATCTCGACACTATCGGTCTGCTGGCATCGCTGCCTTCCAGCGTATTACCCAAGGTGCGTCCCGTGGCTGCCGAAGACTATTGGGGCAATACAAAGTTGAAGTCATGGTTTAGCAGCTACTTTATCAACACGCTGCTTGTAAAGCGTAATAGAACTGCTGTACATTCCGAATACGACCCTGTAAAGGCTATGGCCGACGCTATTGATGATGGCTATTCCCTGATTATTTTCCCTGAGGGCACACGTGGATTGCCCGAGCAGATGGTGAAACTGAAATCGGGAATAGGACGTCTGTTGGCCCAACGACCTGAATTGAAATACGTGCCAGTTTTCATGACAGGTATGGGCAAGTCGATGCCCAAAGGTTCTGTGGTTCCATTGCCCTACAACGCCGTAATCCACTACGGTGAACCAACCTTGCCACAGAGCAGCAACCATAATGAAATCATGGACGAAATCAACGTCAAGTTTCAATCATTCCGCAACTTGTATGGAATCAAGGAAGATGATGATGATTGAGGTAAAACTCCAATCCAAAATATATATATGGTATTTTGGATTGGAGTTTTCTTATAATGCCTCCTCCCCACCCCTACTCCCTTTTCCGCGGAAGTCGGAAAAAGATTATCTGCGCGATAATGTGATTATCGACAAATCCCGTCCCCGGAGGGGACAAGCGTAGCCTACGTTAACCCATAGTGCGATGACGCCTTGGCGTCGAGAGTACTATGAGGGATAATGGAGAGAGCCTTACTATGACGCAAGCTCTCACACTCATTAACAAAAAGTCTCTCGGAAATTACCAAACAAAAAACCGTGAATTCCACGGAATCAATTTCCGCAAAATTCACGATTTTAATTATTGTGTATTCGGTTATTGATTAGAGGGACAAGGCAAGGCGGAAGCCTATAATGTAGCCCCTGAAATCGGGATCGTCGTCGCTGACGATCGAAACCTCACAATTGCCGGCGCCACTGTTCCAGCCACCGCCACGATCAACGCGGCCGGAGCGAATCGCATCCTCGCACCATTCCCATAAATTGCCAGACATATCGTAAAGACCATAGCCATTGGGTTTCTTTGAGGCAACCTCACGGCAGCCATTTACACCATTTATGTTGTTCCGATACCAGGCATAGTCTTTGAGATCGCTCTCTGAGTTGCAGCCGCTATATACCGCATCGGGAACTCCGCCCTT
>JAZQPB010000351.1:0-3453 GCA_045628165.1 Bacteroidales bacterium
GGCTGCCTGCACCAAGCATTTCCTCGGATACGGCGGCGGTGGCGATGCTAATAAAAAGGAGCTTATGGAGGAGATTCTTCTTCCTCACGAGGCCATTATCCGCACTCAGAACAGCAAGGTGCTTATGCCTGGTTATCACGCAATTGACGGCATAAAGTGCGTTGCCAACAAGAACGTTCTCCAGGAGATTCTGCGCGATTACCTGAAGTTCGACGGAATCGTGGTATCAGACTACGGCGCTATCGACCAGATCGACGATAATATGACAGTTGTGGAGCACGCCGCCGCCGCTATCAATGCCGGTAACGAGCTCGATTTTCCTCACGGCGACAGCTACAAGCACCTTCAGGAGGCTATCGACAAGGGCCTTGTGTCTCAGCAGACTTTCGAGACTGCCGTTAAGCGCGTTCTCAAGTTTAAGGCTGAGCTCGGTCTCCTCGACGAGAATCCTGTTCTCTACGCCGAGGGCCACATTGAGCTCGATACCAAGGAGGAGCGCGAGACCTCTTACAAGATTGCTACTCAGTCGGTTGTATTGCTCAAGAACAACGGCGTGCTTCCTCTTAAGAACAAGAAAATCGCCCTCACAGGTCCAAATGCAAACTCAATCTGGGCAATGGCTGGCGACTATTCTTATCCAGCAATGCGTTTCTTCTGGAAGACCGACACCGACCACGGCACAAATCCAAAAATCATTACCCTGAACGAGGGACTCCAGAACCGCAAGCCTGAGGGCGTAGATATCAGCTACTCACGTGGTTGCGATTGGACCGAGGTTGTGGAGACAATGGTGGACGACAGCGGCGACCCTCGTGTGGCTTACCTTGTAAATATCCAGAACCGTATGGTGGAGTCAGGCGAGAAGGCTGATATTGACGAGGCTCTCAAGATTGCCAAGAGCAGCGACGTTATCATCGCGGCAGTCGGCGAGAATGTAATGCTCTGCGGCGAAAACCGTGACCGCAAGCACCTCCGTCTCCCCGGCAAGCAGGAGGAGTTTGTACTGAAGCTCGCCGCAACAGGCAAGCCAGTGGTTCTCGTAGTATTCGGCGGACGTGCCCAGGTGCTCACCAACGTAATCGACAAGTGTGCCGCAGTAATTCAGGCCTGGTATCCGGGCGAGGAGGGCGGCAACGCATTGGCTGACATTCTCTACGGCAATGTTTCACCTTCGGGCAAGCTCTCGGTTACATATCCAAACGTGGAGCTTCACGAGCCAATCTGTTACAACTATGGCCTCGAGAACGACAAGCGTGTTGCATTCCCATTCGGCTACGGTCTCTCTTACACCACTTTCGAATACAGCAACCTGAAAATGGATACCTCAGCCGCTACAAATGGTGGCCGTTTCAATGTTTCTCTCGATGTCAAGAACACCGGCTCAGTATCTGCCGACGAGATTGTAGAACTCTACGTGTCTCCCGTTGACCGCAGCGCCAAACTCAAGCCAATTCAGCTTCAGGGTTTCAAGCGCGTGACACTCAACGCCGGCGAGAGCAAGACCATTAACTTCGCCGTTTCGCCACAGCAGCTCGGCTACTATATGATGAACGAGTGGAACATAGATCCAGGCCGCTATCTCATCAAGATAGGCGCCTCGTCGCAGGATATCAAGCTTCAGGGCGAGATTGTACTCACAGGCGATCAGGCAACTATGGCGTTGAGGGATTGCTATTTTGCGGAGTAAGGGCATTTTTGATTTTTGATTATCGATTGAACGCGGATGATGCGACCCCGGAGTGGGTCGAGCGTAGCCTGCGTTAACCCATAGTGCTCACTCCGCTTTCGGTGTGGGTACTATGGGGTAGGGAGGGGAGGAGAACTCAATAATATATAATTATCCCCGCACTGAGGAATTTTTTTTTCTTGGTGCGGGGATTTTTTTTCAAAATTTTGAATAATAATTGTCTTATAGTTTGTATTATTAAGTTTTAAGTACTATATTTGCAGTGTAAAGATAATTAAACGCTAAAAAAATGAAGAACGTATTTTGCTTTGTATTTTGGACTGTTTTGTCCATATTTTGTTTCCTGTCGGATGCGTATTCGTCAGGTTTGGATTCCGCCTATCTGTCCAAGGACTCGTTGATGCGTTATGTTCACGGACAGAGTACCACTGATCTTGTTTTCGACAAGAAATCCAATGTGAGTTCTCTTGATGGTTTTTGTTGTATTGGTTTTGCAGATGCTGACAAGCGCTTGGGTATATATCAGAAGGACTTATTTTATTATGTGTTAGCTGAAAACGACGAGATTATCCTGGCTCCTGAAGATTGTTCAAGGCTTTTTGCCGATAGTACCGAAAAAATCAACAGAAATGGTTATGAGTATCGGTCAAAATATAAGTCTATCAAACTTAATAATTTCGATACCCGGAATGTCAGGGATATGAGTTATATGTTTGTGGGATGTCACCGTTTGGATTATCTGGACGTTAGCGGTTTCGATACACGCAATGTTATTAATATGCATTGTATGTTTACCTCTTGCTCTTCTTTGAAGTCGCTTGATGTCTCTAATTTCAATACCTCCAATGTCACCGATATGAGTTATATGTTTGGCTATTGCTCTTTGCTTAAGTCGCTGAATCTTATGGGATTTGACACTCGCAATGTCACTGATATGGAGGGAATGTTTTTTGGCGATAGCGGGCTTACTGTTGTCTATCTTCTTAGTTTCAACACCTCGAAAGTAGAAAAATTTAATTGGATGTTTTTCAGGTGTACTGATATTGTCACGCTGGATCTCAGGAGTTTTGATGTGACGTCAGCCAAGGATATGAGTCACATGTTTGATGGTTGCAAGTCGTTGTCGAAACTCTTTATCGGCAATTTCCGTTCTGCCAAGGTTACTGATATGTATAGGATGTTTGCTGAGTGCAGTTCGCTTAAGGTATTGGATTTCAAGAAATTTGATGTAAGTAGTGTCGAGAATATGAATAGTATGTTTTATTATTGCACTGCTTTGGAGAAGGTCACGGTCGGAAAAAAGAAGGCTTCCAACGTCAAGGATCTTGGAGGAATGTTTGTAGGGTGCAGTGCCTTGTCTGATATCAAGTTTAGAAGGTTCAAGGCTAAAAACGTAATTGATTTGGGTCGAATGTTCAATGATTGTTCGTCGTTGAAGGAACTAAGGCTCAATGGCATCAGAACCAATAATGTTTCCAATATGAATGCTTTTTTTGCAGGATGCTCTTCTCTGCGATTTCTTGACATTTCCAAATTCGACACCCGCAATGTTGATGATATGAGTTATATCTTTGAGGGTACTTCTATTGAAAAACTAAAACTTTCCAAGAATTTCGTGGTTAAGGAATCAATTGGTGATTGAAATACTAATCCCCGCACAGAGGAAGATTTTTCGGTGCGGGGATTGTTTGATTTATCTTACAGACATAAGATAATCCGAAACGCCGTTTATTGTACTGCAATATATCACTTTGGACGATGTCTCT
>JAZQPB010000352.1:0-7054 GCA_045628165.1 Bacteroidales bacterium
ATCGGGACTGCTGGTGATAGCCAAAAACGAGAAACCGAAGACTCACCTGGCCAGGCAGTTTTTCAACCACACGGTAAACCGCCGTTACCAGGCCCTCGTATGGGGCGACATTCAGGAAGCTGAAGGCACGATAGTAGGCAATATCGGCCGCGACCCCAAGGACCGCAAGGCCATGAGGATGTTCCCCGAGGACAGCGGAATAGGCAAGCCGGCCATCACCCACTACCGCGTATTGGAGAGGTTCGGCTACGTAACCCTGATAGAGTGCAAGCTGGAGACCGGCCGTACCCACCAGATACGCGTACACATGAAGAGCCAGTGTCATCCCCTATTCGGCGACGATGTGTACGGCGGCGACAAGATTCTCCGCGGAACCACTTTCGCCAAATACCGCAGGTTTGTGGAAAACTGTTTCGCGATAATGCCGCGCCAGGGCCTCCACGCCAAGACTCTGGAGTTTGTGCACCCCACCACAAAGAAGATCATGAGTTTCGACAGCGAGATTCCGGCCGACATGAAGGACGTGCTCGAGAAATGGAGAATCTACGCCCAGGCAGGCATGACGTTTACAAAGGATGCGGATGAGGAGTAGGGGCATGAGAGCTATCTTCACACTATCCATAATACTGTCCTGCGCTTTCAGACTGATGGCGCAGGATTATATTTTCATAGCAGCGGCCATGGAGCGCGAGGTATCGCCGCTGATACAGAGCATGGAAAATGTGGATACCATGAGCATAGGCGGATTCCGAATATACAGGGGCAAAATAGCCGGCAACAAGGACATCGTGGCCGGAGTATCGGGGCCGGGCCTCATCAACATGAGCTCGATGATGAGCCTCGTATGCTCCAGATACAACATATCAGCTGTAATAAACTACGGAATGGTGGGCGGATACGGACGTAACATCCACAAGGACGACATCATAATCTGCACCGAGGCCATGAGCACAGCATCGTACATGACCAGCAGCAAGAAAAGCGGAATCAACATCCGGAAATGGAACTACATGACATTCACCGACGGCGGCAAAGACGAGCTCGTGGTATACACGGCGGACAGCACGCTATCAGCTGAAGCGCAAAAAATAAGCTATCCGCGCAATGTACACACAGGCCGTGTGGGATCGGCCGACATCTGGAACAACGAGCGCAAGATGATACGGATGCTGATGCGCCGATACTCCATAATCTGCGAGGACATGGAGGCCGTGGCGGTGTATCAGCTGGCCCGGCGATTCGGGATTCCATGCATCTCCATCAAGGGAGTTTCCGACAACTGTTTTCTCGGCGAGGAATACGACGACTCGGTACTGCCGATGATGAACGATTTTGTGAGAGAACTGATAAGTATCCGAAAAAAATAAAACTTTGTGGTTATTTGGGTTAAATATTTGCAATTTCTTCGGCGGTGAGGCCAGTGAGATCGGCGATATCCTCAATTGGGAAATTCTTGGACTTCATCTTGCGGGCAGTCTCGATTGCCTTGCGCTTCTCGCCGATTTTCTCGCCCTCCACAAGTCCCTCGAAACGGCTGGAGGCTATCACACTATTGGCGTAGCGGAGATTTTCCATATATCGGCGGTAGGCGGCACGCTCCTCCTCGCTCATCTTCTCGTACTGAAGCTTGGTGCGGGCCTGAGCCAAGCCCTGTGCAGTGAAGCACTCGTCTATCTCGCCCGATTTCAGGAACGAGATCCACTCGTCGAGGCTGTCCTTGGCAAGGTCGTCGAACTTATCGACCCTAAGTAAATAATACTCAGGAAAAACCTCCTCAACATTATTTATCTTGAAAAGTTTCTTCTGCTGCTTGGAGAGGTTCAGCAAGGTATCGTCGTGAAGTCCCTTGAAACTTGTAACACCTTTATATACATAGTCGGAACCTTGTCCGAGGCTGAAATATACAATGTTTATGGAATAGACTTTCTTGATCTCGGCATACTTCTGCCCCTGGTCAATGTATTCTGAAATGGTCTTGGAAGTACCGTAGAGCATTCGGTGGAAGTAATCGAGCTGACGGTCGTTCTGAACCTCTATGAGAACAATCTCACCGTCCTCGTCCTCCACAAGCATATCCACACGGTTGAACTTGTCGTCCTCGTAATCCTGATTACCCTCCGACTCCAAGATCCTGTTGATCTTCATCTGCCGGCCAAGGAGCACACTGAGGAAACCCTCAAGAACATCGAAGTTTGCCTTGTTCCTGAGAAGCTTCTTTATAGCCCAGTCGAATCTTACAAGTTGCTGAATTGCCATTTTTGATTTTCGATTTTTGATTTTTGATTTTCGGTGCAAAGATAAGAAAATTCTCTGAAAAAATGGCGTGAATTTTCACTTTTCCGCGGCTGACGTAGCCAAAAACCGCTCTGAAGTACCTGCAAATAAGGTCTGACGTAGTTTTGACGTAGTTTTTTTATGGGCTTGACGTAGTTTAGAAATGAAAAAAAATTGCAAATCCGCCCATTGATTTTGTAATTTTGAACCAAGCTGAAAGGAACAGCAGAAACACGATTTTACTAATTTTCAAAATTCACATTATGCAAAGACTAATAACAGTATTAATGGCAATGCTCATCAACTTGACAGTATTCGGGCAAAGCTCAGTAACACTCTCCGGCGTGGTTTCATCCGCCACCAGCGGAGAGACTCTTATAGGAGTAAATGTAATAGAGGCCGGCACCACCAACGGCACCATTACAGATATAGACGGAAACTTCATGCTCTCGGTAAAGAAGGGCGCCACAGTTACATTCTCCTACATAGGCTACAAGACTTATGAGGTAACGGCCTCGAAGGACGAGACCAGCATGAAAGTAAGTCTTCAGGAAGACCTCACCGCCCTCGAGCAGGTGGTAGTAATCGGATACGGCACACAGAAGCGCAGCGTGGTGACAGCGGCCATCGCCGGTATCAACGCCGACGAGATTGGCGGTACCACTCTCCGAGTAGACAACGCTCTCAAGGGTCTCGCATCAGGTGTTACAGTAACATCGATCTCCGGCCAGCCCGGCGCAGGCAGCCAGATCAGAGTACGCGGTATCGGTACCATCAACAACAGCGATCCTCTCTACGTAGTGGACGGAATGCCTATAGACGGCGGTATCGACTACCTGAACCCCAACGACATCGAGAGCATCGAGGTGCTCAAGGATGCGGCCTCAGGCGCAGTATACGGTGCGCGTGCAGCTAATGGCGTAATCCTGGTATCCACCAAGAAGGGCAAGAAGGGCTCGCTGAGAGTAAACTACGACTACAGCTTCTCTATGCAGAATCCTTGGAAACACCGCGCAATGCTGAACGCCACAGAGTACGCCACTCTCATGAACGAGGGCTCGCTCAACGCCGGCGAGGACATCATCTACGCCTCTCCAGCAAGCTTCGGCAAGGGCACTGACTGGCAGGAGGAGGTTTTCAACGCCAACGCTCCAATGCAGAACCACGAGATCAACTTCAGCGGCGCAAGCGATGTTGTAAACTATTTCATATCAGCTGGCTACAACAACCAGGAAGGTATCGTAGGCGGCAATTTCGACAGATCAAACTACCAGCGCTTTACAATGCGCAGCAATACAGTATACACTCTCCTCGACTCTAAGGACCGCAACTGGCTGAACAGCGTAAACGCCGGCCTCAACGTAAGCTACTCTCACATAAAGGCCACCAACATAGAGGCCAACTCAGAGTTCGGTTCGGTACTCGGCAGCGCACTCACCATGAGCCCTATCCTTACAGTATACTCTCAGGACGAGAAAGCTGATATCGAGCAGTACTCCAACACTCAGAACTTTACTCCAGTATACGGTCCCGACGGTCTCTACACCATAGCCGGCACCAAGTACAACGAGATTACCAATCCGCTGGCAAGCCTCTCGCTCCCGGCTCCCAAGTACTGGACCGACAAGCTCGTATCCAACATGTACGCTGAGATCGGCCTTATCGACAACTTGAAGTTCCGCACATCATTCGGCACCGACATGGCTTTCTGGGGCAACAACGGATACGTAAAGAAATTCTGGCTGAACCCAAACAACTACGCCGACAGGTCGAAGGTATACAGCGAGATGAACAAGGGCCTCACATGGCAGATAGAGAACACCCTCAGCTACGACAAGACCATAGCTGACCACCACTTCACAATCCTCCTCGGACAGAGCGCACTCAAGGCCACAGGCCGTCAGCTCGGAGGCAGCAACTTCGATATGATAGAGGAAGACGGCAGCAAGCCAAACATCAACTTCACTACAGGTCTCCAGGCCGAGGGCGATATGGCCGTATACGGCGGAGCCACCAATCCTCACGCACTCTCATCAATGTTTGCACGCGCAAGCTACGACTACCAGGGCAAATACATGGCCCAGTTTACAGTACGCCGCGACGGAAGCTCAAACTTCGGTCCCGACAACCACTACGCCACTTTTCCATCATTCTCTCTCGGATGGAACATCACAGAGGAGAATTTCCTGGCCGACCGTCCCGACTGGCTGGGCAACGCAAAGCTCCGCTTCTCATGGGGTAAGAATGGTAACGAGAATATCGGCGCATTCAGATACACATCGCTCACATCTACCGGCAACAACTACATCTTCGGTATCGACGAGAGCATAGCCAACGGCACCAAGCCTTCTACTATTCCTAATACTTACCTCTGCTGGGAGACATCTAAGCAGACAGATATAGGAGCTGATATCGACTTCCTGCACGGCGCTCTCGCAGTAACCATCGACTGGTACAAGAAACGCACCGACGGAATGCTCATGGAGATGCCTATTCCATCATACGTAGGCGAGGCCAAGCCAACCGGCAACGTGGGCGTAATGGACAACAAGGGCTGGGAGTTTGATGTAACTTACCGCTGGAGCAAGGGTCCTTGGAAGTTCAGAGTATCAGGCAATGCCTCATGGCTCAAGAACGAGCTCATCGACCTGGGCAACGATTCAGGATACCAGAACCTCATCAGCTTCCAGGGCGTGGGCACCATCACACGTGGACAGAACGGCCTTCCTTTCCCATACTTCTACGGCTACAAGACCGACGGCATCTTCCAGAACATGAACGAGGTAGAGAGCTATGTAAATGCTGAGGGCAATATGATTCAGCCAAAGGCAGTGCCCGGCGATGTAAGATACATTGACCTGAACGGCGACGGCGTAATCGACGAGAGCGACCAGACAATGATCGGCAAGGGTATGCCAGACTGGACTTACGGTCTCAACTTCAGCGCCGACTACAAGGGATTTGATTTCAGCATGATGCTCCAGGGCACCATCGGCAACGATATCTACGACGCCACACGCCGTACCGATATCCGCTACGCCAACCTCCCAACCTGGATGCTGGACCGCTGGACCGGCGAGGGCACTTCAAACAGAATTCCACGCTTTGTATTCGGCGACAATGCCAACTGGCTCTCTTCTGATCTCCTGCTCTCTGACGGTTCGTTCATGAGACTCAAGGACATCACTCTCGGCTACACTCTGCCACAGCATATCACAAAGAATGCCTTCATGAACAAGTTGAGAGTATACGTATCAGCTCAGAACCTCCTCACATTCACCAAGTACGAGGGTTTCGATCCTGAGATTGGCGGCGAGAAGGCTATCGGTATCGACAAGGGTATATACCCACAGGCAAGAGTTATCACTTTCGGTGTTAACGTAGGTTTCTAAGTTCTTAACTTTCTAAATAAGGTAACAATATGAAAAACAAGATATTAATAGCAAGCATGGCATTAGCTGCCATGGCAATGCAATCGTGCTCAGAGGACTTCCTGAATGTGGAAAGCCCCGACAAACTCTACGTAGACGAGTTCTACAAGACTCAGGACCGCATATTCGAGGATCTCGTGGCCGCCTACGACCCTCTCCAGTGGTTCGACTGGGCAATGGGCCAGTACAACCCTATCAACGTAATGAGCGACATCATGGGCGACCAGATGTGGCCGGGCGGTGCAAGCCGAAGCGACAATGAGTTCTGGCACCTGATGAACAACTTCGAGGCCATCCCCACCAACTGCATGGAGGGTATCTGGACCGACTGCTACTCGGGCGTAAAGAGATGCAACGACGTGCTCTTCTACATAGAGGGCGTAGAGAATATCAGCGAGGATGCCAAGGCGCTCTACATAGCCGAGGCCAAGGTGCTCCGCGCATTCTACTACACTCAGCTCTGGAAATTCTGGGGCAACGTGCCTTACTACACCAAGAACCTCGAATCGCCTTACACCTGCGCTCAGAGCTCTGCCGACGAGGTTTACAAGGGCATACTCACCGACCTGAACGAGGCCATAGCCGCCAACATCCTTCCCATGAAGGCCAAGGACAAGGACGCTGGCCGTGTAACTCTCGCAATGACTTACATGCTCTACACCGAGGTGGTAATGTATCAGAACGACCAGCCTAACTTCGGCACAGCGCTCAAATACATGGAGCAGATAATCAACAGCGGCGAATACGAGCTGATGAGAGACTACAACGCCATCTGGGAGCGCAACGGCGAGTGGAGCAGCGAGTCTATCTGGGAAATCAACTACATGAACGAGGGCGCAAGCCGCTCCTGGGGCTGGCCTCAGGGCGCCGGCGGTACAGTTCTCCCACGCCTCATCTCTCCCAACGGATGGACCGACGGCAAGGAAGGCATCGACAACGGCTGGGGCTTCTGCCCTATCAGAAAAGAAGTAGCAGCAATGTATGAGGACGGCGACTCGCGCAAGGAGGCCACTCTCATGGATGTATCGGCTTTCGACTACACCAAGCGCTACGAGGACACCGGATACTTCCTCAAGAAATACATCGCAAGATCGGGCTACAATGCAGGCCAGATAGCTGATGGCGACCTCAACTTCGGCAACAACCTCCGCATCTACCGCTACAGCGAGTGTCTGCTCAATGCGGCCGAGCTCATCACACGCGGCGCAGGCTCTGGCGATGCGGCCAAATACCTCAACATGGTACGCGCACGCGCCGGTGTAGGCAACATATCAGCTGATATCGACAACATCCTCCAGGAGAGAGCCATGGAGTTTGTAGGCGAGGGCAAGCGCTACTGGGACCTCGTA
>JAZQPB010000353.1:0-3778 GCA_045628165.1 Bacteroidales bacterium
TACGATCCGACTTTAGCCCGCAAAACCGACGGCAAGCTTGAATACCTCTTTATCCCCGTAAACGGAACCGACTATTTCGTGCTCAAGGTGGAGATATCGGGACAGGGCAGCGAGGAGCAGGCAGCTAATGGCGAATATTAAATTTTGACATTACAACAAAAAGAATTACTTTTGCACCGGATATTAACAAAGAACCTTTTCATAGATATGGAAAAACAGCTCTATACTGTATTCAGCGGATTGGCATTCGATGTCAACATGATAAAGAAGCATCTGGAAAAAAACGGCATAAAATGCTATGCTGAAAACCATAAGGACTCAGGAACCGAGAGCAAGTGGTCCCAGCCCGGATTCGACCCGTGCCTGTACCTGAAAGTGGAGGTAGACATGGTGGAATCCGCCATAAACCTCATCGAGAACTTCAACAAAGAGTAAAAAAAACGGTTTGTTATAGCCAAAAACAAAACATACACTTATTATATTATATAATCCTTTTGTGAAAAAGCATTTATGAGCAACATTGTAGCCATAGTAGGATGCCCAAACGTGGGCAAATCAACATTATTCAACCGTCTTACCCAGACCAGGGAAGCCATCGTGCACGAGACCGCCGGAGTAACACGCGACCGCCATTACGGCAAGTGCGACTGGAACGGCAAGGAATTCTCCGTAATAGACACCGGCGGATACGTAAACAATTCGGATGATATTTTTGAAAACGAGATACAGAAACAGGTAATGCTCGCCATCGACGAGTCGGATGTGATAATATTCCTCGTGGACGCACAGCTCGGCATCACCGCCGGCGACGAGGTAATCACCGACATCCTCCGCAAGACCAACAAGCCCGTGTTCCTGGCCGTAAACAAGGCCGACAACCCAAGCCTCGTAATGGAGAGCAACAACTTCTACGCCCTCGGCATGGGCGAGATATACTCCATCTGCGCCAATACCGGATCGGGCACCGGCGAGCTGCTTGACGCAGTGACAGCCGAGTTCAAGGAGGATTCCGTAATCGACGACGAGGGAATACCCAAGATAGCAGTAGTGGGCCGCCCCAACGTGGGCAAGAGCTCGCTCATCAACGCCCTTACCGGCACCGAGCGCAACATCGTGACCCCGATAGCCGGCACCACACGCGACACCGTAAACACAAGATACAACAAATTCGGCCACGACTTTATCCTGGTGGATACAGCCGGACTCCGCAAGAAAGGCAAGGTGACAGAGAACATAGAGTTCTACTCCACCCTCCGATCGGTGCGCGCCATAGAGGAGGCCGATGTCTGCATACTGATGATAGACGCCACACAGGGCATCGAGAGCCAGGACATGAACGTGTTCCGCCTGATAAAGGAAAACAACAAGGGCCTCGTGGTATGCGTAAACAAGTGGGACCTGATGGACAAATCGGCCAACAACTCCACACTCCGCTACGAGGAATACGTAAAGAAGGAGCTCGCCCCGTTCAGCGACATCCCCGTGGTATTCACATCCACAGTATCCAAGCAGCGAATCCTGAAGGCCATGGAAGAGGCCGTGCACGTATACGAGAACCGTACACGCAAGATATCCACCAACAAGCTTAACACCCTGATACAGCAGTATGTGGAGGAGACTCCGCCGCCAGCATACAAGGGCAAGTTCATAAAGATAAAGTACGCCACACAGCTGCCTACATACTACCCCACATTCGCACTTTTCTGCAATCTGCCCCAGTACATACGCGACCCATACCGCCGCTACCTGGAAAACAGACTCAGAAAAGACTTCGACTTCTGCGGTGTGCCCATGAAGATATTCTTCAGAAAGAAGTAGCAGCTGATAGCGTTTGCCATCAGCTGCCCAAAACCAAAACCCGAAACAAGACAACAGAAAGATGAGATCTCAGATAATAGCAATACTTACAGCGATAGCGGCGGTGATACTGTGCTCGTGCGAGGACATCGTAACCTACGACCCCATGCCGCAGGTATCATTCAGCAAGGTGTATGTAGCTGATACGCTCGACGCCCTGCAGAACGAGATAAAGCTCCAGCGGATACACATGGAGGTAATAGACGGCGACGGCAACCTGGGACTGAACCGCGACGACAACACCGGACCGTACAGCCCCGACAGCGTTGGCTACAACAACTTGTATATCAGCATCTTCAGCAAGATAAACGGAGAATACAGGGAGCTGAGCAATCTATCGGACAAAATGCACTACCGCATCCCCTTCAAGGAGCCGATAGGCCAGAACAAGTACATGAAGGCCGAGGTGATAGTGAAGGTGGAGATTCCGATAGCGTCGTTTGACTACGACACCATCCGCTACGAGTTTTTTGTGTACGACAGGGACCTCAACAAGAGCGAGGTGGCCCGCAGCTGTGATATCGCCATCAGAAACCACGGCACCACCTGGGCCGACGGCCACACCTCCTATGTAAAGAAGGAGGACGACAACAATACGAAACAATAAATAACAATATTCATTATTAACAACAAAGCAAAATGAAGAAAAGTCCATTGCAAATTGCCCGCGCTGCATACCAGCCAAAGATGCCTGCATCTATCCAGGGCGCTACAAAGTTGGCTGAGGGCAAGGCTACAGAGTCTGTAGCTGACCAGGCCGACATCAAGAAACTCTTCCCCAACACATACGGTCTGCCTATCGTAACATTCGAGAAGGCAGATACAGCCATGGCCGCCAAGGCCATCAACGTTGGTGTAATCCTCTCGGGCGGTCAGGCTCCCGGCGGACACAACGTAATCTCTGGTATCTTCGACGGTATCAAGGCCATCAACAAGGACAGCAAGCTCTACGGTTTTCTCGGCGGCCCATCAGGCCTCGTAGACCACAAGTACATGGAGATTACCGACGAGATAATGGATGAGTACCGCAACACCGGCGGTTTCGACATCATCGGCTCTGGCCGTACCAAGCTCGAGGAGACCGAGCAGTTCGACAAGGGTATCGAGATCTGCAAGCAGCTCGGAATCAACGCTGTAATCATCATCGGCGGCGACGACTCGAACACCAACGCTTGTGTACTCGCCGAGTACTACCTCGCCAAGAACACCGGCATCCAGGTAATCGGCTGTCCTAAGACCATAGACGGCGACCTCAAGAACGAGATGATCGAGACTTCTTTCGGTTTCGATACAGCTACTAAGGTATACGCTGAGGTAATCGGCAACATCGAGCGCGATGCCAACTCTGCCAAGAAATACTGGCACTTCATCAAGCTGATGGGCCGTTCAGCTTCGCACGTTACATTGGAGGCCGCTCTGAAGACTCAGCCTAACATCACCCTCATCGGTGAGGAGGTAGAGGCTAAGAATCAGACACTTGACGATGTTGTTACATACATCGCCAACGCTGTAAAGGCTCGTGCCGACAAGGGCTTGAACTTCGGTACAGTACTCGTACCAGAGGGCTTGATCGAGTTTATCCCAGCTATCAAGAAGCTTATCGCCGAGCTCAATGATATGCTCGCAGCCAACCAGGCTGAGTTCGACACCATCGCAGCTGATGAGAAGATCAACTACGTGGTTTCTAAGCTTTCAGCCGAGAACGCCGCTCTCTTCAAGAGCCTGCCAGCTTCGGTTTCTACTCAGCTCGCTCTCGAGCGCGACCCACACGGCAATGTTCAGGTTTCCCTCATCGAGACCGAGCAGCTTCTCGCCGAGATGGTTGCCAAGAAGCTCGCAGCCTGGAAGAAGGAAGGCAAGTTCAACGGCAAATTCTCTACACAACACCACTTCTTCGGATATGAAGGACGTTGTGCAGCTC
>JAZQPB010000354.1:0-30879 GCA_045628165.1 Bacteroidales bacterium
CTCTTGTGAAGTCCCGTGATGAATCCCTCGGTAATATGAGCGGCCACAAATTCCAGATTGTTAAGGTCGTTGACCTCCGAAAGTCGTTGAATCATCAGAAATCCATATTATTAAGAACAGAGAGCAGTGCGTCATAATCCACGGGCACCACTCCCACCCTCTCGCAGACCAGGCCGGCGGCCACGTTGGCTATCCGGGAGGCCTGCAGGATATCCATTCCGGCGGCCATGCACACGCTCACCGTGGCTATCACGGTATCGCCCGCGCCAGATACATCGGTTACCTCGCGTATCATGGATGGGAAACGGCGGTACTCGCTGCCGTTGGATAGGAAAATACCGTGCTCCGACAGTGTTATGAATCCATACTTATGGCCCAGACGCTCTCTCAGGCGGCGCTCCGCATCAAAGAGGCCGTCGAAATCTGTCTTGCCGATGCTTACTCCCACACCCTCGCAGAGTTCCTTGAAGTTGGGCTTGAATACATCCACATTCTTGTAATGCAGGAAGTTGCGTTTCTTGGGGTCCACCAGAACGGGGATATTGCGCTCCCTGGCCATGGCCACCACATTGTCGATAAGCCACGGAGTGATTACACCCTTGTCGTAGTCCTCGAAGATTACAGCTGATATATTCATGGTATCAGCTAATGTGGAAATTCTCTGCAAAAGCTCCTCCGACAGGGCCTGGCTTACCGGGGAGGTCTCCTCCTCGTCGATGCGGAGAAGATGCTGTCCGCCGCTTATCACCCTGTGCTTGATGGTGGTGATGCGGTGCGGCGACCTCACTATGCCCCGGGTGCATAGACCGTCGCGCTCCATCAGGCTCATAAAGCTGTCGCCATGCGCATCGGTGCCTATTACCGAGCAGAGTATGGGATTGGCCTTCAGCGACTTTACATTGAGAGCCACATTAGCTGCGCCTCCCATCCTGATCTCGCGCTTGGTAGTATTTACGATAGGGATAGGGGCCTCGGGCGATATGCGCGTAACGCTGCCCCAGAGGTACGAATCTATCATGATATCGCCTATCACCAGTACATTGATCCCGCCGAAGGCGCTGAAGGCGGAAGAGAAATCTTGTCTCAAAGCTAAGCTACTTTAAGGGAACAACGTATTTCAGAACATCATCGGCGGTAATGGTCTCGGGGCAGAAAATCACGAGACGCTCCAGCACATTGCGGAACTCGCGCACATTGCCGGTCCAGTGTATCTTCTGGAGCTCCTTGATGGCATCGTCGGTAATCACCTTGGGAGGCTGATTGTATTCGGCGTTTATCTGCTTGTTGAAGTGGTCGGCCAGCAGAGGAATGTCGTCGAGACGGTCGTTGAGCGATGGCACCTGTATTATGATTACGCTCAGGCGGTGGTAGAGGTCCTCGCGGAAACGTCCGGCCTCTATCTCGAGCTTCAGGTTCTTGTTGGTGGCGGCTATCACGCGCACGTCGGTGGCTATCTCCTTGTCGGATCCCACGCGCGAGATTTTGTTTTCCTGCAATACACGGAGCACCTTGGCCTGTGCGGCCAGGCTCATGTCGCCTATCTCGTCGAGGAAGATGGTGCCGTGGTCGGCGGCCTCAAACTTGCCTTTCTGCATCTTGTTGGCCGATGTGAAAGAGCCCTTCTCGTGACCGAAAAGCTCGCTCTCTATCAGCTCCGATGGAATGGCGGCGCAGTTTACCTCTATGAAAGGTCCTTTGGCGCGGTTGCTGTTTTCGTGGAGATGGCGCGCCACAACTTCCTTTCCCGATCCGTTTTCGCCCAGGATGAGCACACGGGCCTCTGTAGGAGCCACACGCTGTATCATCTCCTTTACGTGGTTCATGGCAGGGCTCTCGCCTATCATGGCGTATTTCTTGAGTACGGAGTTGTTCACCTTCTGCTTCAGGGCCTTGTTTTCCACGATAAGGGCCTTGCGCTCTGTGGCGTTCTTTACTATTACAAGCAGTTTATTTAGGTCGAGTGGTTTCTCCAGATAATCGAAAGCACCCTTTCTGATGGCCTCTACGGCGTTTTCTACTGTTCCATGACCAGAAATCATAACAATAGGCGAATCCACGCCCATAGCCTGGAGCTTCTCGAGCACCTCGATGCCGTCCATCTTGGGCATCTTGATGTCGCACAGTATTATATCGAAACGGTCGTTGCCCACCAGACCGAGACCCTCGATTCCGTCGGCCGCCAATACCACCTCATGGTCCTCATATTCAAGGATATCCTTGAGTGTATTGCGGATAGACCGCTCGTCGTCAATGATAAGAATTTTTGCCATTGGTTGAGATTTTAGAAAATGTTTTTACAAAAATACAATAATTATTGTTTCTGCAAACAAAAAAGTTATTATTTTTAGGAAAAAATTTAGAAAACAGTATTTAAAAACCAAAAACCATGAGAAAAATATACGCAACAGGCGAAACAGTATTCGATATCATATTCAGGAACGGGCGTCCCGAGGGTGGCAATCCCGGCGGATCGGTGCTCAACAGCGCGGTGTCGCTTGGCCGTCTGGGGATGAATCCCGTGTTCATGTCGGATTTCTGCAACGACATGATAGGCTCGCTTATCCGCGGCTTTCTGCTGGAGAACGGCGTAACACCGCGCCAGGTGATATCCGATACCAGTATGCAGACTTCGGTGGCCATGGCCTTTCTCGACGAGAACTCCAACGCAAGATACGAGTTTTACAAGCAGAGGCCGCAGGAGCCCGATCTCAGTTTGTTTTCAGCTGATATGAATAAAGACGACATCCTGCTCTTCGGGTCGTTTTACGGCATAATGCCCGAAATCCGCGACGGCATCCGCCACCTTGTGGAAACCGCCCACGATGCCGGAGCCGTTGTGGTGTACGATCCCAACTTCAGACGGCCTCATCTGAAGGACCTGCCCAAAGTGAAGCCGTACATCGAGGAGAATATCAGGCTGGCTGATGTGGTAAAGGGCAGCGACGAGGATTTCAGCCTGATATTCGGATGCGGTAACGAGGCCGAGGCTTTCGACACTCTCCGCAAGCTGAACGACAGGGCCATGCTGTTCTACACCAAGGGAAAGGACGGATGCGCGTATTGCCACCGCGACAACGCCATCAGCTACACTGTGCCCAGGATAGAGCCGGTGAGCACCATAGGCGCAGGCGACAACTTTAACGCCGGCATTGTGTACGGACTGGTGAAAAACGGAATAAGGGCGGCCGACATCCTAAACGGAAATATCAGCCGCCCCCAGATAGACGATATTGTGGACCATGCAGTGAGATTCGCGCAGATGTGCTGCATGAGCCGGGAAAACTACATTAGTTGTCGAGCTCAAAAGAGTTGATGAACTTCTTGGAAGCCTTGCCGGAGATCTCGGCCTCGGTGGCTATGGTGCCGAACATGTAATAGCGCTTGCCCACAAAGAAGCTCCTCATGTTTACGTTGATGGTGTCGTTGATGGCGCCGGAAAACGAGAGACCCTTGTTGCCGTTTAGGCGCTCCTCCTGCTTGGAGGCTATCTTGGACCTCATGCCCGACATGAACGACTCGGCCTCCACTTTCAGCTTGTCGTCCACATTGGCCGATGTAACGGCTCCCACAGGATAATCCTTGTACATGGCTATGTATTTGGCATTGTCGGATACATTGTCCATGTACATTATCACCTGCACCATGCCGGCCTTGTTGCTCTCCTCGCGCGAGATGGGACCCTGAGGCGCATTCAGGAAGTTGATGGAGAACTTGCCATTGTTGGAATGGAAGCTGTTTTTGGTATCTGTGGTAGTGGTGGTGGTAGTGGTAGTGGTGGTGCCATTGCCATCGGTGGTGGTGGTGGTAGTGGTGGTGGTAGAACCGCCATTGTTGCCCTTCTGGTTCTGATAAGTATTTTCAAGACAACCAGTTGCAAACATCACCGCAAAAAGCGAAGCTATAAAAAAAATCCTTTTCATATTATTTGAAAATTTTATTTGTAAATTATTGGCAAATATAAATAAAATTTTTCTTACTTTGCGGTTAATTTCGAAAAACTAAATTCTTTTGATTAAATTCTTATGGTATGGAATTTGTTTTTCAGAAAAAAAAGAATATCAATCAACAAAATAAAACATAAAACCCATGAGAAAACTCACTATTAATTTGATAATGGCGCTGGTGCTGATACTTACATTGGGCACATCAGCCAAGGCTGCAGACCCCGACAGCACAGCATCGGCACAGTCGGCAATTAATATCAGCGACAAGGAGCCCGAGCCTGAGGTATACTGGTTTACTATAAAGATAAGCATCAATACCAAACGCAACGACATAGAGATAGCCCCGGGTCCCGGCAAGATAAAGAAGGGCACCAAGAAGGGATTCACCAAGGATGTCTGGAAACAGATTTCGCACCGTCAGGTAGCCATAGGCCCCTTCCAGAGCGAGGCCGAGGCCATGAACGCCAAGATATACTACAAGAAATCCAAGGACAAGATCAACGAGCTTCCCCAGGCCACAGCGCCAAGCCAGATGAACTGGTTTGAGGTGTCGTTCAAGATGCTGAGGAGAATGAACTGCTACGAGTATACCCACAGCCCCGCCGCCGTGAATACCGGCACAGCATCGGAGTTTACCGACGCGCTGTACGAGGGTCTGTCGTTTCTCCATCTCTCGGTAGGTCCTTTCTGGGACTACGAGCAGGCCGAGCTCGCCAAATCTATCTACCGTCTTAATGAGTAGTTTAAAGTTTAAAGTTTAAAGTTTAAAGTTTAGAGTTTAGAGTTTAAAGTTTAAAGTTTAAAGTTTAAAGAATAGAGTATCGCACGGATTAATTTTTTAGTCTGTGCGATATTTGTTTTAATGAAAAATATGACAAAGACTGGACTATATTTCGGATCGTTTAATCCCGTTCACAATGGCCACCTGATGCTGGCAAATTATCTGGTGGAGAATTCGGAGCTCGACTGCCTGTGGTTTGTGATAAGTCCGCAAAACCCGTTCAAGGCCAAGGAATCGCTCCTGCCCGACTATCAGAGGCTCGAGATAATGAACAGGGCCATAGAGGGATACAGCAAATTCCAGGCTTGCGACATAGAGTTCGGAATGCCCAAGCCGTCGTATACCATAGATACACTCACGTATCTGAAGGAGAAATATCCATCACGCGAATTCTATCTGATAATGGGCACCGACAATCTGGCCAACCTCGACAGATGGAAAAACTCGGAGCAGATACTCAGCGGATACCATATAATAGTATTTCCGCGCAACGGCAGCGACGGCGGACCTCTCAAGGACCATCCGCACGTGCAGATGGTGAACACGCCCATCATAGAGGTGTCGAGCACTTTTCTGCGCGAGAGCATTCAGAACGGGCGCGATGTAAGGTTCTTTATGCCGGCCAGGGCTTTTGAATACATCGACGAGATGAATTTCTGGAAAAAGAGAAAACAATAGCCCCTACTCGCGGCGCAGGGCATCCAGAGGGTCTATCCTGGCGGCCTTGTTGGCCGGATAGATGGAAGCCAACACGCTGATGAGCACCGAGAAGAGCACCGATCCCAGTATCAGCAGCCACGAAAACTCGAAATACTCCACATTGCAGTCTATCAGCTTGCTGATGTGGGTATTGGCTATGGTGCTGGCGGCCTGAGATGCGAGTGCGCCGCCGGCTATGCCCAGCAGACCGCCCAGCAGACCTATTATGGCCGCCTCGAAATAGAATATCATCTTGATCTGGCTCTGTGTGGCGCCCAGCGATTTCATGATTCCTATCTCCTTGCGGCGCTCGTATATGGCCATTATCAGGGTATTCACGATGCCCAGAACCGAGACCAGGAGGGCTATGGTGCCTATGGCCGCGAGTATCGAATCGAGCATGAAGAAGAGCCTCTCCACATCATCGAGCTTGTCGCCTATGGAGAAAACCTGGAATCCCATCTGCTCGGCGCGGTGTCTTACAGGTTTTAGCAGCTGATGCTCACGTACTCGTATATGCACCGAATTGTACTGGCCGTACTGGCCGTCGGTACCGTCCATGATATCAAGCACATTCTGTATGTTGATGCTCGGGATGTATTCCATGGTGCGTGTGGTGAGGAAAACTCCGTTGCTGAACATTCCGGCCGTAAAAGAGCTGTTGTCCACAATGCCCACAATCTTGAGAAACGACGACACATTCTTGATGGGAAGGTCGCGCAGGCCCGATCGGTGGTTCTCTATCTTCTCGAAATCGAAATCCTTGGTTATCACCTCGAGATCGTGCCCCAGGATGGAGTCGAGCGGTAAGATTTTGCTATCAGCTGATATGCCCAGCTCCGGCACCTCGCCCTCTATGTGGATGTCCATCTGGGAGAGCATCGACTTGCTGATGATGACTCCCTGCTCGGTCTCGCTGCTGAAAAAACGGCCCTTGGTGATGCCGGAAAACGGCGCAAAATCCGCCATGGCCATAGGCACGGCTTTCAGGTTGGACTGGATGTACCTGCCCGCGAGCACCACGCTGGACGGCTTAACCACCTCGGGGAACACCATGGCCACCTCGGGCCAGCTCTCAAACACGGCTATCGTGCTGTCGCTGATGGGCTCCACTATGCGGCCAAACGACTGTGATATTGGATTGTTGCGGCTGCCGAATGTCTGGAAATCGATATCGCGCGATGTTACCGTAAGGCCCGTGAAGATGTCGTTGGTCTCCATGGATTTGGTAACATTGGTGGATATGCCCTGCCCGAATGAGATCATGCAGGCCAGTGATCCTATGCCCACGGCCACACCTAATGCGGTGAGTATGGTGCGCATGGTATTTCGGCGCAGGTTGTTGACAGCCAGCAATACTATATCGGATACTTTCATGGGTTGGGATTGGTGGTTACTTTAATAATCTCGCCGTCGGACAGGAGCACGGTCTTGTGCGATACACGGTTGGCGGTCTCCTTGTCGTGGGTCACCATGATAATGGTAATATGGTGTTTCTTGTTGAACATCTGGAGGAGCGACATAATCTCGGCCGATGTGGCAGTGTCGAGGTTTCCAGTAGGCTCGTCGGCCAGGATGATTCTCGGCTTGTTGGCCAGGGCACGGGCAATGGCCACTCTCTGCGCCTCGCCGCCCGAGAGCTCGGATGGATAATGCAGCGCGCGGTTGTAGAGGCCCATGTTGTAGAGCAGCTCGCAGGCGCGTGTATCCCTTAGCCGGCGCGGAAAATTGCTGAATATCAGCGGAAGCTTTACATTATCGATGGCTGTGCGCGTGGGTATCAGGTTGAATGACTGGAATATCATGCCCACGGTGAACTTACGGTACTGCGAGAGCTGGCGCTCGCTCATCTCCAGCAGATTGGTGTTCTCGTAATAAATGTGTCCGCTGGCCTTGCTGTCCATGCCGCCCAGCAGATTCAGCAGTGTGCTCTTGCCCGATCCGCTCTTGCCCACTATGGACACAAATTCCCCTTCCTCCACATCAAAATTAATGTTGCGGAGGGCGTATATCTCATTTTCTCCTTTCCTGTACGTCTTCGAAAGACCTTCAACGCGTAATAGTGCCAATTTTTTTGATAAAATTTTGGCTCAAAGTTAATATTTATTTTTAAATTTACAGCGTCAAACAAAGTTTAACTAATATTTTTTTTACATAATATCACTAAGTATGCAGTTCAAGGACTATTACAAGATACTGGAAGTGGAGCCTAATGCCACTGCCGAGCAGATAAAGAAGTCGTACCGGCGTCTGGCCATGACCTACCACCCCGACCGCAATCCCGACAATCCCGAGGCGGAAGACAAATTCAAGGACATAAGCGAGGCGTATGAGGTGCTGTCGAATGCGGAGAAACGCAAGAAATTTGACCTGATGCGCGACGGCAAAAACAATACGGGCGATTTCTACAAGAAGAACAGCACATCAGCTGGCACATCAGCTGGCCAAAACAACAAGAAAAACAGCGACGACGATGATTTCGGATTTGATTTCGATTTCTTCAGGAGGAAAAAGGAGGAATATTCCGAGTTTTTCAACAATTTCTTCAGAAAGAGCGACCTCTTTAAGGGTGACGACTTTACTGGAAATATCACTATATCGCTCAGGGAGGCGTACATGGGCAGCGTGAGGATTCTTAACATCCTCGACAACAAGCTGAGAATCAGCATAAAGCCCGGCATCAAGAACGACCAGCTGCTCAAGATTCCCGAGCAGGGATATCCCGGAATCAAGGGCGGACGCAAGGGCGACCTCTATGTGAGGGTAAAGATTGAGAACGACAATGTGTTCACCCGCCGCGGCGACGAGCTTTTCACCGAGGTTTTCGTGGATATTTTCAAGATAATGCTGGGCGGCCCAATACTGGTATCCACTCTATCGGGCGATGTAAGGATAAACATTCCGAGCGGTTTTGAGTATGGCAAGCAGCTGAAAATAAAGGGCAAGGGTATGCCCGTATACGGCACCGACGGTATATACGGCGATCTGTACGTAAAGATTAAGTACCACATGCCCAAGGAGCTGAGTCCCGAGCAGAAGGAGCTGATAGCCAAGGCCGCCGAGCTGGGGAGGAAGTAATATAAAACGTATCAGCTGCCAAAACAAAAAACAGTATACACTTATATAATATAGATATTATGAGAAAACACGTTTTTCTATTGAGCCTGATATTGCTCCTGCTTGGCACCGGCCGGTGCATGGCGCAGTTTGAGAATTTTGAGGGCGACAACTCGAACGGAAGATCCAACGGCGGAGGCAACGGGAATACCAGCGGAAGGCAAACTTTCATGGACAGGCTGAGGTTTTCGGGAAACTTCGGCATGGGATTTTCTCACGGTTGTTTTGCGGCCAACTTCGATCCGGCTGTGGGCTACGCGTTCAATCCTTTCATCACCGCGGGCCTGATAGGCACTTGCGAGTATTATTCGTATGACGACAGCTATTACAACGACCAGTACTCGCAGAGCACTTTTGGCATAGGCGCTTATCTGGAGGCCTATCCTATTGATTTTCTGGTGCTGCACGGCGAATACCAGAAAATCACGTTCAAGGATTATTACAACAACACGTTTGATCCCGACCGCATTTTCGACCATATTTTGCTGATAGGCGGCGGATACCGAATAGTGATATCGGAGAGATCGAGCGCCAACATCATGTTTCTGTGGAATCTGAACGCCAACGAGGCTATTAGGCACAATACCTCGTTCTCTAATCCAGTGATAAGATTCAATATAGTTTTTTAACTGATTATGAATATCTTAGAATACATTGTGCTTGCCATAGGTCTCTGTTTCGACACACTGGCGGTAAGCATGGTATCGGGGCCGTTCATCAAGACCAGAAAGGTGGCGAGCTATTCGTACTTTGCTTTCATGATGGCCATAGTGCAGGCGGCGTTTATTCTCGGAGGCCTGTTCTCGGGCAAGGAGCTTGTGAGATATGTTTCGGAATGGGACCACTGGATAGCGTTTGCGCTGCTCACGTTTTTGGGCGTGAGGATGATTTTGCAGAAGGACGACGACGAATCAGGCGACGGCGAGCGCCCCGGAGTGCTCAGGTTTGGATATCTGCTGATGTCGGGAGTGGCTACGAGCATCGATGCCCTGTTTGTGGGTTTTGCGATGGGTTTCGACAGCGAGAGCGGCGAGAGCATCATCACGCTGCCTCTTGTGGTTTTTCTGGTAACGGCGGCCACGGCGCTGCTGGGTCTCACTCTGGGCCACATGCTCAGCCGGTGGAGCTCCAAGTTCAATATCACGGGCGGATGCATACTGATACTCATAGGACTTAGGATACTGATAACTTCCCTGATGGGAATTGAATAAAACAAAACAAGCGGGACCGGTCGGCTGACCAGTCCCGCTTGTTTTGTTATGTTTATGCGCCGAGCATCTCTATCTTCTGATGAAGCATCTCGTTGTCGCGCTGGAGTTCCAGAATCTTGTTCTGGAGCTCGTTGTTTTTCTCGATGTGGCTGGTTACATTCTTGGATACCACGCATATCTTGAGCAATACGTTGTATTCGTCGCGTATGGGCGAGAATGTCTCGTTTAGGTACAGCACCTTGCCGTTGAAAGAGTATTGTGTAACAGCGGAGTAGATGAGTCCGTCGGCCAGGCGTTTCATGCCCTCGTTGAATGAGTTGATGTCCTCGTCGTTGTTCATGAATGAGCGGATGTCGCGGTTGTCGAGCTCGTCGAACTTGATATCCAGCACATTGAGCATTCGGGTATTCATATTCAGGAAGAATCCCTGGGCATCGAGCTCGTAATATCCGGCCGAGTTGTTGATGATGAACTGAGTTTTCATCACCTCGTCTTTCAGCTGCTCGTTTTTCTCGTTGAGCTTCTGGATTACGGACTGATTGGTCTCTGCCTGGTTTTCGAAATCGTCGTGGAGTTTCTGGTATCTTACATTCTCGCGCTTGTTGAGGTCTTCCAGATTCTCAATCTTGGCCTTCAGGGTCTCGATGTTCTTATGAACCTCGGCCTCCTGCTGAGAGAGTCTCTCGGATTTCTGATGCGACTCTTCGAGGAGTTTCTGGGTATTCATGTTGATCTTAACATTGGCGATGGTGGATGCGATGGTCTCGCCTATCTTCTCGATAAAGTCTACCTGGTATTTCTCGATTATCTGGAACGATGCGAGCTCCACAATACCGTATGTCTCGCCGTTGATCTTGAGCGGAACAATTACAAGGCATGTAGGATCGGCCTCGCCGAGACCCGAGCTTATGTGTACGTATCCCTTGGGGAGGTCGGTCATGTATACAGTCTCGTTTTCGCGGAAACACTGTCCAATAAGGTTCTCGCCGATGTCGATGCGCTGTTTTACGTATTTGAGGCGGTCGTAGGCGTAGAAAGCTGTAAGCTCCAGGTGCTTGTCCTCGGGGTCCGAATCGTCGAGGATGTATATGCCTCCCATGTTGGCGTCCAGATATCTTACCAGACGCTCCACCACTCTGTTGGATAGCACCTGCATATCGTCGCCGGCGTTGCGGAGCACCTCGTTGAACTCGGCAAGACCCTGTGCCTGCCAGTTGCGCTGAGAGTTCTCCACCTTTCGCTGCTCGGCATCCTTATCGGCCTTTATGAGGTTGTCGCGCATCACGAGGAGCGAGTTGGCCAATACGTCGTGCTTGCTCTGGGGATGGAATTCCGATATGAAATCGCCCTCACCGATCTTGATGGCAAACTGCGATGTCTCCTTGAGGTTTGATATCAGTGTGCGGAGGATTGTGGCCATCTCTCCTATCTCGTCGGATCCCATCTCGTCTACCTCGGGCAGAATACCGTCGGCCATCTCCTTGATCTTGGATTTCACATAGTTGAGCTTGCCGATGGTGTAATTGAGGAACACGAGTATGAGAGCCACAAGCAGAATGACACCCATCACAAAGTAGATGAGTATTCTGTGCGAATTCTCGAAACCCTCGTCGAGCGACTCAAGATTGTTTCGGTTGTTCTTGGCGAAAGAGTTGGTGAGACGTGTGGCGAGAGAGTATGCGCGCTTGTAGCAGGATGCCATCTCGCCTTCCACAACATTGTATTTGCGGAACGAGTAGTTTGTGGCGTCGCTGAACTGCTCGGCGGTGCTCAGGTTTTCCTTGAGCTCCTCCTGCATGGAGAAGAGAGTATCCACAGTCTCCAGAAAATCGTGATAGAGAATATAATTGTCCCTGCTCCATACGTCGCGGTTGCATATCTGGTCAAGCTTGGTCTTCAGAGAGTCCTTCAGCTCGCCGTGGCATGCGTCTATCTCGGTAGGGAGCTTAAGGTCGCGGGCATCGCATTTAAGTGTCCACTTGGTTACCAGATACTGCGACGACGCGATGAGGTCCTTGAATTTCTCGGCATACATCATCGAAGGATATTCGTACTGAAGATTCTCCTGAACATTTTTGCGGGTTTCCTTTTCGGCGCCGTTCAGCATTCGATACATCACCAAAAGAAGAACCATCAAGAGGCCGAAACTTATCAGCAACTTGAGCTTAAGAGAGAGAGAAAAATTAAATTTCATATTGTATTTCTGATTAAATTCTTAATAATCAACAAATTAAGCATACACGGAAGACCGCATATTTTTTCTGCATAAAGTTAAGCAACAAATACGCCAAATGCAAATAAAATTGCAAAAATTTTAGTGCATAATTTTGAAAATGAGTTCACGCAGCAGCTGGCCTGCGTCTGTGGACACATTGCCCACGCCCTTGCTCCTGAGATCGTATTCCCTGAGCAAGGATATTGCCTGTATGCATTTGTTGATGGTGAGGTGGCGCGATGCGTCGTTGTAGTCCCTCAGGAAATACGGCGAGCATCCCATTGCGGAGGCCTGCTCGGCAGGCGATTTGGATTTGTATTGCCAGTATATCAGCATCTTGGAGAAATATCCGTATAGCGATGTAATGGTGAGCACCAGCGGATTGTCTTTCTGATTTCTGGCAAAATGATCCACTATCCTCGCGGCCTTTTCCACATCGCCGCGGCCTATCACATTCTGCAGCTCAAAGTTGTTGTAGTCCTTGGAGATGCCTATGTGGTCCTGTATGGATTCGGGCGTAATGGCGCTTCCCTTGGGCAGAGTGATGGCCAGCTTGTCGAGCTCGTTGGCTATCTTGGTGAGGTCGGTGCCCAGATACTCGGTTATCAGCCTCGTGGAGCGCGGATCGCACGAGAGACCTATCTGCCTCACATAGCCTTCTATCCACTGCGGAATCTTGTTCTCGTAGAGCTTGGCCGATGTAAACAATACCCCCGACTTCTCGATCTGCGAGGCCAGCTTCTTGCGCTTGTCGAGGGTTTTGTATTTGTGAGCTAATACCAGGATAGTGGATTTCTGCGGCTTCTGCACATAGAAGACCAGGTCCTCTATCTTCTTGAGCTCCTGAGCCTCCTTCACTATCACCACCTGATACTTGGCCATAGCCGGAAAACGGCGGGCCAGCGCGTCAAGATTCCTAACGTCGATGTCCTTGCCGTACACCACGGTCTGGTTGAAGACTTTCTCGTCGGGCGTAAGCACATTGTTCTCTATGTACTCGGTTATCCTGTCGATGTAATAGGGCTCCTCGCCCTGCAGCAGATACACGCTGGCGAATTTGCCGGCCTTCAGGTCCTGCATTATGGTATCGAAAGTAGCGGCCATGTATTAATAATGCTATTAGCTGAAATAAAAAAAATTAATCGTTGTTGTACTCGTCGAAACGCAGGTGCTTTACACACATGCAGTTGTTCATGATCTCGCTGAGGGCCTTCACACCCATTGCGAGATGGTCTTTCACGTAGTTTTTGGTAACCGACGAATCGCTCTCCCTGGTCTTGACGCCGGAAGCCACCATGGGCTGATCGCTCACCAGGAGCAGCGCGCCGCACGGAATCTGGTTTTTGAAACCCACGGTAAACAATGTGGCGGTCTCCATATCCACGCCCATGGTGCGTATCTTGCGCAGATAGTCCTTGAAATTCTCGTCCCACTCCCACACGCGGCGATTGGTGGTGTATACGGTGCCGGTCCAGTAGTCGTGGCCCATGTCGCGCACGGCTCCCGATGTGGCCCTCAGCAGACTGAAAGCCGGCAGCGCGGGCACCTCGGACGGCATATACTCATTGGATGTGCCCTCGCCCCTGATGGCGGCCAGCGGTATTATGATATCGCCCAGCTTGTTTACATGCTTGAGGCCTCCGCACTTGCCCAGGAACAGCACGGCCTCGGGCTTGATGGCGCTCAGGAGGTCCATGATGGTGGCGGCGTTGGGGCTTCCCATGCCGAAGTTGATGAGAGTGATGCCATTGGCCGATACACTCGGCATGGCCTTGTCGAGTCCCACGATGGGAGCTCCGTACTGGGCAGAGAAAAGCTCCAGGTAATTCTGGAAATTGGTGAGCAGAATGTATCTGTCGAAGTCCTCGAGCTCACGGCCTGTATAGCGCGGCAGCCAGTTATTTACAATTTCTTCTTTAGTTCGCATATAATTATCTATTTTTTTTGTTAAATTTGCACCGATTAATATATCCCGGCAATATGGAACGATTGAATCTGCCCCCGTACGCGGTCAATATAAAAACCGACACGCAAAATAAATATATTTTCGACATAATACGAAAAAAATATTTGGTTCTTACACCAGAAGAATGGGTAAGACAGCATTTTGTGCACTATCTGGTGGAGCACCTCGGATATCCGCAGTCGCTCATGATGACCGAGAACGGGCTAAAACTGTTCAACACCCAAAAACGCTCTGACATAGTGATTTACACCCGCAACGGTGAACCTCTGGCAGTAGTGGAATGCAAGGCCCAGGATGTAAAAATCACTCAGGAGACATTCAATCAGGTGGCAAGATACAACATAAAATTCAAAGCACCAATTATTATGGTAACAAATGGCATCAGTCATTACTGCGCCAGGTACATTGCAGCTGATGGCAAATACGAGTTTCTCCGCCAGATACCCACATACCAACAGATAACAAGCGCCGATGAAAACAATACAACAGATAAATAGCGGGCTGCAGAAGCTCCTGCCGCTCATAGCGGCCGAGCGCAAGGCCGAGATCGACGAGTATGCCGAAAAGGTGAACTCACAGCCGCTGAGCGAGCAGCGCAAACTGGGTTTCTGCCGGTATCCGCTCAGAGTGGGCAATCAGCTGTTCAACCGCGGAGAGCACCTAATGATAACACTCGTGCAGGAAGGCGGCCCCGACGACCTGCCCAAGGGAACCGGACTGTTCAAATCGGGACAGACCATCAGGCTGTTCCAGAAAGACGGCGACCCGGAGGAATACGCCACCGGAGTAATCAACAACAGCGACAAGGACCAGATTACGGTAACCCTGAACACCGACTGCATGAAAGACTGGATGCTGGCCCGCGGGCTGTGCGTTCAGCTGGTATTCGATTCATCCACATACCGCGAGATGGACAAGGCCGTAACACGCATGATAGAGACCACCGACCCCGACATGATAAAGCTGAAGATGGCACTCTACGGCGGAGCCGCGCCCGAATTTGTGGAAGACACACCTTTTATTAATGACACAAGGCTGAACCAGAGCCAGAACGAGGCGCTGCGCCTCATCAACGCCGCGCAGGACGTGGCAGTAGTGCACGGACCTCCCGGCACCGGCAAAACCACAACCCTGGTGCGCGCCATCATCATGACACTCCGCACCGAGAAACGAGTGCTGGTATGCGCCCCAAGCAACGCCGCCGCCGACCTCATCACCGAGAAACTGGCCAACCTCTACATCAACGTGGTGCGCATAGGACAGCCGGCCCGCATCGACGACGTGGTGCTAAGCAACACACTCGACTACCGGATAGCGGCGCACCCCAACTACAAGGACATCAAGAAGCTGCGCCGCAAGGCCGACGAATGCCACCGCATGGCCGGCAGATACAAGCGCAACTACACCGACAAGGAGCGCCGCGAAAAACAGGAATACTACCGCGAGGCCAAGGCACTGAGCGAGGAGGCCGACAATCTGGCCTTCTACATATCCAACGACATAGTAACCAACGCCCAGGTAATCACCTGCACCCTGGTAGGCAGCACATACAAGGAAATCAGCGACCTGATGTTCCGCACCGTATTCATCGACGAGGCGGCGCAGGCACTGGAGCCGGCATGCCTGATACCCATACTCAAGGGCTCCAGAGTAATATTCGCCGGAGACCACTATCAGCTGCCACCCACCGTAAAAACACGCGAGGCCATCAGCGGCGAACTCAGATACACACTCTTCGAGAAAGTGATATCGCGCGGAGGCAACTCGGTGATGCTCGCCGAGCAATACCGCATGAACGAGATGATCATGCAGTTCAGCAATCAGCAGTTTTACGGATCGCAGCTGATAGCAAACCCATCGTGCGCCCACTCCACCATATTCCCCGGCGACAATCCAATGGAGTTCATCGACCTGGCCGGAATGGGTTTCAGCGAGAAAACCGAGCCCAGGACCATGAGCACCTACAACGACGAGGAAGCCGAAATCCTGGTACACTACCTCAAGAGCTACATGGAGATAGTGGAAGAGCAGAGCCGGGCCCACACAATAACCGGCATAGGCATAATATCGCCATACAAGGCACAGGCCGACACCATAGCGCGCCACATGAAAAAATGCGGAATGCCCGATTACGTAAAGGCAATAACCACGATAGACACCGCCGACTCGTTTCAGGGCAGGGAGAAGGATATAATAGTAATCTCCATGACCAGATGCAACGCCAAGGGCGAGATAGGATTCCTGAACGACCACCGGCGCATGAACGTGGCCATGACCCGCGCCAAGAAAAAACTGATAATTTTCGGCGACAGCGCCACAATATCGCACTCCAAGTTCTACGACGACTTCGTAAACTTCTGCACCAGCAACAACTGCTACAAGTCGGCATTCGAGATAATAGAATACTAACAACATAATTTAATAACCCAATATTCACCAACACTCTGAAATATGAAAAACAAACTATTTCTATCGGCATTGGGCGCATTACTCTACGCAGGCACAGCCTTCGCACAGGTAAACACCTACAATGCATTTCCTATTCCAGAGGGAAGCAAGGCTACATCCATCAACATCTCCGGCAATGGCCAATACGCCATCGTGGGAACCAGCACCAAAGACGGAGTAGTCAAGTACCTCATCTTCAAAAAGAGCAACGGATCGTACGTGCCATCCACCGACGCCAATCCGCTCAACGACCTCATCAGCCAGAACGTGATGCCCATGAATCCATCGCAAAACAACGACGGATCCAAGATCTATTTCGCATCGCAGGGCTCCGGCAGCACCGACATCTTCATGATAGAGAAGCGCAACGGCAAATGGGGCACACACACAGCACTCGGCGACAGCATCAACACCGAGCGCAACGAGCAGTACCCCGCCATCAGCCCCGACGGCAACACACTCTACTTCACCCGACTGAACGACGGAATGCAGGACTCCCGCTGCGGAACACTCTTCATGTCCAGCCGCAAGGCCGACGGATCGTGGAGCAAGGCCAAGGACGCCCCTGAGCCTATCACACTGGGATGCGAGGCCGCGCCATACGTATGCCCCGACAACAAGACAATCTACATGTCGTCGATGCGCGACGGAGGCAAGGGAGGTTTCGACATATACTACACACAGCGCTCCGGCGAAAAATCATGGGTAATTCCAATCAGCATCGACACCGTAAACACCCAGGGCGACGAAATGTCGGCTGTATGGGACTACGAGGGCAAGCAGATGTATTTCCTGGGCCGCGACCAGAAAAAGAAAGACGCGCTCAACAAGGCCGACATCGCCGACAACTACAAGCACACTCCAGTATCCAGATACACCGGCAAAACCATCGACATGACCACCGGCAAGCCTCTGGGAGCTAATATCGAGGTAAAAGACGCATTCAGCTCCATAATACTGGCACAGCACAAGAGCGACGACGTAACGGGAGTATACGATTTCTTCCTGAGCGGAAACCCTCAGCTCTTCATCGACTACAACTATCCGGGATACTCACACTCGATAGTGGAGACAGTACCCAACGGACAGGAAAACAAGCAGGACTATCAGCTGTTCAGCAAGGTAAGCCTTCAGCTCAACGTATTCGACTCCGAGATGTTTGAGGCCCTGAGCTCCAACATCGACATCAAGGCCGACGGACAAAAAGCCGACATCAAGCTCAACGAGTTTGCCAAGGGCCGCTACAAGATGGACCTCGCAATAGGCAAAAACTACGACTTCCACATCGATAAAGACCTCTACAAGGGCTACGACTTCAATCTCGACCTCTCGCAGGTGGTGATATTCGACTCCTTTGAGCGCGACGCCGAGCTCATCTCGCAGAAGTGCAAGGTAGATTTCATTGTAACAGGACTGGAGCCGGGAGCCACCGCCGATATCGACATCGTGGACCTGTCTACAGCCACCAGATACTCCACCACTATAACCACCGGCCCCGACGGCAAGGCTTCCATAAACCTCCGCAAGGACGACAACTACCAGTTCTCCATCATCAAGAAGGGATACTCCATGTTCACACTCACCAAGGTGCTCACACAGCCCGAGAACACCATCACCGCCCAGATTACCAAGCTGCAGGAAAACGTGAAGATAGAGATTCCTAATGTGAACTTTGCCACAGCAAGCGCCGTGCTCGACCCCTCGTCGTACGAATCGCTCAACAACGTGGTATCGCTGCTCAAGATGAACTCCGACATCACAATAGAGCTATCAGCTCACACCGACAACGTGGGACAAAAGGCATACAACCTCAAGCTGTCGGACCAGAGAGCCGCATCTGTGGCCGCATACCTCATCAACAAGGGTATAGCCAAGAGCCGCATAGTATCCAAGGGATACGGAATGGACCAGCCGATAGCCGACAACAGCACAGAAGAGGGCCGCGCGCAAAACCGCCGCGTAGAGCTCAAGATTATAGGAACAGTAGCTAACCATTAAAAACTGCCAACATGAAGAAAGTATTACTATTGCTGCTGGCCGGCGCAATATGCTCCAGCAGTTTTGCCCAGCGAAAGGTAAAATACAAAGACATATACGACAAGATAGGCAAAGAGCCAGCCGAGCACTCCCTGCTCAAGCTCCAGGAATATCAGAAGCTAACACCTGAATTCCCCAACACCTACGTGCAGTCGGCACTCATACAGTGGAGCTGGCTGCAGAACGAGGACCCATTCCTCAACTACGAATCGGTAACCAAACTCATCTACGATACCAAGCTCTACATGGGCCTGGCCATCAACAAGATAGAGAAAGACGAGAAGGAAGTAAAGAAAAACAAGGCATACTACACCAACCTGGGCCTCGGCAACAATCCCGACGACATCAACCAGGCCGACGTGATAGCCGAGCTAAACCGACTGATGGGCGTGGTGAAAGACTACGAGGAAAACGTAACCAAGATCATCACCAACTTCAACAACACCATCGAGAAATACAACGAGTGCATAGCCATATACCGCGGCATCGTGGCACGCCAGAGCAACTACAAGAACCTGCTCCTGACCACCACCACCGACCTCCGCGCCGAGATGAACCAGCTCTCGCAAAACTATGACAGCGCGCTCACATACTTCGGCGAGTTCAAGAAGGCGCTCCACGCATTCCGCAAATACCGACTCAAGGAATACGACCAGCAGACCAAGACCACTCCCATCGTAACATACCGACTGGAGGGCCTCACATCCAGCAACTTCATAAACCCCGAAATCCCCATCTGGGACTACAAGAGCTGGGTATCAGAGGCATTCAAGGAGATGGACGGCAACGTAACCAAGCTGAAGACCAACACCGAGAAGGAAATCAAGAACATGCGCGCCAGAGTGGCGGCACTCGAGAGCGCCAATGCCGAGACCGACTCCATACAGCAGATAGCGCCGCCCAACGCGCTCGTAAACCTCGTGGAAAAATACGACTACGAATCGCTCCTGTCGGCATCGCTCAAATACGAGGCCGCACTGGCCAACCTCAAGATAGCATCCATGAGATCGGCCAACAACACCGACAACCCCGAATCATTCAACGAGGACTTCAGCCAGAAAGGCAGCTACTACTACGACCTCTACCTCATGAGCCAGGAGGCCCAGCAGGCACTCGCCATGCAGTCGTCGCGCATCACCGACAACAACTGCCAGAAGCACGAGCCCATCATCAACAGCCTATACGGCGGCAAGAGCCAGCTGATGAGCGGATACACCTCAAAGCAGGAATCCGACATCGACGCCATCATGGCCTCCAACTTCGAGAACATGAAACTCTACACCGTATTCAACATGAGCCCCGAGAGTGTAAGCGTATCAGCTAATGGCGCAAAAATCTCCGCCGTACCATACACAGGCACCTTTGCCGACGCACCCGCAGGCCAGTACATCACAGTATCCACCACCAGGGACAACGGCGGCAACCGATACATCTGCGGATACCACAAGACATCCGACACCGAGTCGGCAGGATTCATAGCCAAGCTCGACTCCGGCGACAAGCTCCTCTGGACCAAGGACATCAAGCCAGCCCCCGGCATCAACAACGTGGTACAGATAATACCATCCAAGTACACCGGATTTGTGGCCGTAACAGTAAACAGCAAGCAGGACATCTGCAAGACCACCATCCTGAAAATGGATGACAGCGGACACCAGACCGCACAGGCCGCCATGCAGTCCACACTGTACCCAACAGTAAGCTGCTACGACGAAATCTCCGACCAGGTGACCACGGCATTCAAGGGATCAGACGGCAACGAGAACACCACAGCCCTCTGCGAGGCACTCCTGGAGACCGCCACCATGGGACAGACAGCCACATCGCAGAGCCCGTCATTCCAGATCAAGGGCCAGATAGCCGACATCGTGCCGGTGGCCGGAGGATACATCGCCATCTGCAACTACAAGGAAATCAACGCCGGAGGCCAGAGCCTGTCGGCAGACTCCGACATAGCCGCAGTAGTGGCAGGCCAGTCGGGCATCAAGGCCGGCGCACTCAAGGCCGGCAAAAACGCCGTGGCATTCAAGGCCTTCGTGGCAAACGCCGAAAACATCGCCATCACCGGAGCATACGCCGACATGGCCACCGGCATCACCGCCAGCCAGAAGCCTGCATTCATAGTGATATCAGCTGATGGCAAGTTTACCTACCACAACTAAAAGCGCCCCCCTCCAGCTGATGGCAAGCATAGCAACACGCCATTAGCTGCACAAAACCAAACAACTACACCGCCCGCAGAGCCCGAAAGGAAACTGCCGGCGGTGTTTTTTTATACCCGTACAAAAAATTAATCGTAAATTAATATAGAAAAAAAGACAAAATGGTGTTCTATTTGCAATAAAATTTCTAATTTTACAAAACGAAAAAACAAAAAACAAACGAAGATGAAAATTCCGAAATTCCTGCTATCAATAATACTCATCATAACAATCGGCACCGCCGCGCACGGCCAGCTGAAACGCATTGGAATACCATACATCGAGAGCTTCGACGTAACCAAATACTACGCATCGGCGCAAAACTGGTCGTCGGCGCAGGACAGCCACGGCATAATGTACTTCGCCAACAACTACGGAGTGCTCATCTATGACGGCGCCAACTGGGAGATAGTGCCCGTGGGCGCGCCCGTAAAGAAAATAGCCATAGACCCCGCCACCGACAGCGTATACGTAGGCGCCAGCAACTATTTCGGAGTGCTGCGCAACAACGACGACGGCGCATTCGAATTCCACTCGCTCACCGGAATGCTCAGCGAGAAAGAATCCAAATTCGGCGACGTGAAATCCATAGCCATATCCGAGCGTGAGGGCGTTATATTCCAGAGCACCAGATACTTATTCATCTACAAGGGAGATTCCATAGCATCCATCTACGGCGAGACCGGCGTAGGCAAGGGATTCACAGGAATGTTCAAGAGCGGCGACAGGATATTCGCCACCCACCACGCCAACAACATCAAGGAGCTAAGGGACGGCCAGCTGATAGACCTCCCATACTCGGCTCCGGCCCAGGGACAGATCTGCTACATGGGCGAGGCCAACGGCACTATAATAATAGCCAACGCCGACCGCGGAATATACATGCTCAGGGACACCTGCTGCCAGCTGATAGACAAGGAGATAAACACCATAGCGCCATCCATGATGACATCGGCCATACGCACCCACGACGGCAACTACATAATAGGCACCAAGCGCGACGGCCTGATAGCCACCGACTCCGAGTTCAACATCATACAGAAGGTGGACATCACATCGGGCGGCATCAAGACCAACATCACCGACATCTACGAGGACAAGGTAAACAACATCTGGGTATGCACCAGCAACGACATCAAGCTCGTGGACCTCTACTCGCCATTCTCGATATTCCCCAACAGCGCCACCGGAATCACCGGCTCCATAAAGTCGATGCTCCAGGTGGGCGACAACCTCTACATAGGCGCCGAGGCCGTATACCACACCAGGCTGTCGGACCTCAGCGTAAAACCATTCACCGAGATCCCCAACAAGAAGGGAATAAACGGAATATGGAGCCTCGACACCATCAACGGACAGATAATAGGCGGCGGCGAGCTCGGCATATTCTACATAGATTCCACCAACAGCCTCATCAACATCGACAACGACCGCCGCAACGCACGCAAGTTCAGGATACCGGCCGAGGCGCCAAGCTACATGATAGCCACCGGCAACCTCGGACTATCGCTCTACGAGCACAACGGCCAGAAATGGAGCTACAAGAAAGGCATTTCGGGTTTTGAGGGCAACGGACGCACACGATACATAGAGCAGACAGGTCCGCGCCAGTTTATCATAGGCGACAACAACAAGGGACTCTACCACATAACCCTGAACGCCACAATGGACACCGTAATCCACGTATACACCATCAACAGCGACAGGGGACTGCCCAACGACAACGACAACTATATCCTGAAAACCCACAACTCGGTGGCCATAAGCACAATAGACGGATTCTACAAGATGGCTGACACCGGCGACTGCGCCGTGCCGTTCCAGGAGCTCGAGCAGATATTCGGCGCCAGGAAAAACTTCGACTTCATGTACAACGACCACCAGGGCAACATCTGGGTAAAAGAGATAATAAAGCAGAAGCGCGGCAAGGGCGACATACAGGAAAACCAGTGGTATCTCGAGAGATACAGCATCAACGGCAGCCAGCCAGCCGAGTGCGAGAAAAACCGTTTCTACCCATACAAGAACCACATAATATCTTTCGGATACATAGGCGGCGGATGCTACATCATAGGCGACAAGACCCAGTTCATCCACTACGACAGCAACATCCAGAAGGAGTTTGAGGCGCCGTACAAGGCACTCATCCGCAAGATAGAGAACATCTACACCGACTCGCTGATATACGGCGGAGGCCAGCTGAAGGCGCGCCTCGTAATGCCATACTCCGAGCACAGCGTCAGAATCACATTCTCTGCCGCATTCTACGAGCACCCCGAGGCCATCACATACAACACTTACCTCGAGAACAACGACGACAACTGGAGCGGATACCGCAGCGAGAACTTCAAGGAATACGCCAACCTCCGCCCGGGCAAATACACCATGCACGTACTGGCCAAAAACTGCTACAACAACGTAAGCGAGGAGGCCACCATCACATTCGAGATATTAGCTCCATGGTACCTTACCACATGGGCCATGATAATGTATGTGATACTGTTCGGCCTGCTGATATGGCTCTTCATCCACCAGTACACACAGAAGCTGAAACGCGACAATCAGAAACTGGAGCGCATAGTGGAGGAGCGCACATCCGAAATCCGCGAGCAGAGCAAGCTCATCCTGGAGCAGAACAAGGAGATCGTGCAGAAAAACAAGTCCATCACCGACTCCATAAACTACGCCAAGCACATACAGACAGCCATGCTTCCGCTCAAGGAGAAAATATCATCGGTGCTGCCCGACCACTTCATACTGTTCCGCCCCAAGGACATAGTATCGGGCGACTATTACTGGTTTGCCGAGACCGACAAGTACATCATCATCACCGCGGCCGACTGCACAGGCCACGGAGTGCCGGGCGCCTTCATGAGCATGATAGGATCGCAGATACTCACCGAGATAGTGGCCGACGGCATCACCAGCCCCGACGAGATACTCACCAACCAGAACCGCCGTATACGCAAGGCCCTCAAGCAGGACACCACCGACAATCACGACGGAATGGACATGGCTCTCTGCACCATCAACAAGGAGACCCACGAGGTGGAATACGCCGGAGCACACAATCAGCTGATAGTGATACAGAACGGCGAGATCACCGAATACAAGGCCGACAAGCAGGGAATCGGCGGTAGCCAGATATACGGCGACGACTTCCAGTTCAAGAAAACCGCCATCCAGCCCGACGGCAACACATGGTTCTATATGTTCTCCGATGGATACAAGGACCAGTTCGGTGGCCCCGACAACGGAAAATTCATGATAAAGCGTCTGCGCAAGCTGCTGCTCGACATCCACGACGAGGCTCCCGAAAAACAGCGCGAGATTCTCGACACCACCATCCAGGACTGGATAGATACCGGCAAGGGCGAACAGACCGACGATATCATATTGATGGGATTCAAGCTGTAACTAACTACTAACTACTAACTACTAACTACTCATGAAAAAGAAACTTGACGAGGCTCAGGAATTTGCCAACGACCTGATAGATTTTATATCATACAGTCCCAGCACATTCCATGTAGTAAGAAATATAAAAGCCGCACTCCTCCGCAAGGGATTCAAGGAGCTGCAGCTAACCGACAACTGGCAGATAGAGAAAGAGGGCAAATACTTTGTCTCTCAGAACGATACCACGCTCGCGGCATTTATCGTTGGCATGGGCCAGCCTGAAAGAGACGGCTTCCGCGTGATAGCCGCCCACACCGACTCGCCTGCCATCAAGATAAAGCCGAATCCGGAGATCGTGGTGGCCAACAGCTACATAAAGCTGAACACCGAGGTATACGGCGGAGCCATCCTAAACACCTGGTTCGACCGTCCGCTCTCCATTGCCGGACGTGTGGTGCTGAAGACCAAGGATCCGTTCCACCCGGAGGTGCGCCACCTCAACATCAAGCGTCCGCTCCTCCAGATACCAAACCTCGCCATCCACTTCAACCGGAGCGTAAACGACGGTGTAAAGATCGATCCCCAGAAGGAGCTCACGCCACTGCTCTCATGCATAAAGTCTCCGCTCGAAAACCAGAACTACCTGGCCGAGATAATAGCACAGGAGCTCAATATATCGCCTGATGCGATTCTCGATTTCGACCTCTCGCTCTACGATACCGAGAAGGGATGCCTGATGGGCGCCAACAACGAGTTTATCTCCAGCGCCAAGCTCGACAACCTCTCGATGATACACGCCGGCATGGAAGGCCTATTCACAAGCCCCAACATAAACGCCACTCAGATGATGGTATGTTTCGACAACGAGGAGGTGGGCAGCCGCACACGCCAGGGCGCCGCATCGCCTTTCCTGAAAAACGTGCTGGAGCGCATAATCCTGAAGCTGAACGGCGACAAGGAGGAATACATGAGAGCGGTATACAACTCGTTCATGATATCAGCTGACCCGGCCCACGGTATGCACCCGAACTACGCCGACAAGAGCTGCCCCACCAACCACCCGATAATAAACAAGGGACCGGTGCTGAAATACAACGCCGACCAGCGCTACTGCACCGACGCCGAAAGCGCCGCGATATTCGCACAGCTGGCCCAGATGGCAGGCAGCCCGCTCCAGAAATTCACCAACCGCAGCGATCTGGCCGGCGGAAGCACACTGGGCAGCATTTCCACCACACAGACCGACTTCAAGTGCGTGGATGTGGGCACTCCTATACTTGCAATGCACTCTATAAGAGAGCTTTGCGGTGTATACGACCACCACAACATGAAGAACATTTTCAGCACTTTCTTCTCGATATAGAAGCTGATGCAGCAGACTGCTGAGAGGGCTGCGGACAAAAAAAAATCAAAATCTGCTGAAAAAATTTGCTGAAAAACAAAATTTTGCATAAATTGCGCTGTTAAAAATACGAAAAAGAAATCATCATGGAAATTAAGAATCATAAACTCGTAGGAGCGCCATACGTAGAGGCACACGCATACGGCAAGAGCTCAAACATAACACCCGACGCCATAATTGTACACTACACGGCAGGCGCCAGTGGAGCGGCTACCGTAAAACTGTTCTCCGCATCATCGGCCACCACATCAGCTCACTTTGTGGTAAGCGAGGACGGCACAGTAACACAGATGGTACCTCTCAACAAGAAAGCATATCACGCCGGCACATCAAGCTACGGCGGAAGATCCAGCTACAACAACTTCTCGATAGGTATCGAGATATCCAATCCGGGATACCTCCAGAAGATAGACGGCAAATACTACACATGGTGGGAGGCCACAAAGGAGAAGAAGACAGCCACATCGGTAGACAAGGTATACACCGGCAAGCACCGCAACGCCGTTACCAAGATGACCTACTGGCACACATATACCGACAAGCAGATAGCCGCCGTAAAGGAACTCTGCAAGGCAATCTGCAAGGCTTACGAGATAAAGGAGATACTCGGACACGAGGAGGTGGCTCCCGGCCGCAAGTGCGACCCGGGTCCAGCTTTCCCTCTCGATGCCATGAGAAACGAGATCTTTGCCCAGACCGGCAACTTCAACCTCAACGACCTCTTCATGAACGCCGTGAGCGAGTCGTCGGCAGCATCGCTCGTAATAGGCAAGGCCACTGTCAAGCTCAATTTCCGTCAGGCTCCCAGCACATCAGCTCCCCTGAAATCGAGCCCCATGCCGGCCGGCACATACATATACATAATCGGCGAGGACGACACCAAGGAATGGTACAACATCCTCCACGAGATTACCGGATGGGTAGACAAGGAATTTGTGGAGCAGGACAACACCGACGCCGACTATGACGGAATACTGAACAGCGACAAGGCCATGATCTACAGCGACGACAACAAGACCCGCCGCATGGTATCGGACCTGAAGGCCGGCACCAAGTTCAACATCATAGAACAGCAGGAAAACATGTTCCGCATCAAGGCCGTGGTGGAGGGCTGGGCTTGCGCCAAGTACATCACCAAGGAGAAATAAGCATTTAGTTTTTTTATGTTATATTGAAAAGGAAAAGCGGCCGTCCTGGATTTTCGGACGGGCCGCTTTTTATTTTTTTTCATCCCCAGACCACAGTGTCCATAAGCACATCGTGAGGCTCGCAGGGAATATCATCCATGTACTGGAATCCGAAACAGACTCCCACCTTCCGGGCGTTTGCAAGCTTCGGCAGTAGACGGTCGTAATATCCCTTGCCGCGGCCCAGGCGGTGACAACGGGCATCAAAACCCATTCCGGGAATTATGGCGAGAGATATTTCGCCGTAATCCGTAAAGAGCTCACCTGTAGGCTCCTGTATGCCAAACGCACCCTGAGCCATGGCGCCGGGGCTGTAGATACGCAGCTGGAGATCGCAACCCGTCACAACCGGCAGAATCACCTTCTTGCCGTTATTATAGGCGTCATCTATTAATATGCGCGTATCCACCTCGTCGGGCAGCGGATGGTACAGAAGTATGGTTGCGGCGTTTTGGTATTCAGCTGATAGCATTATCCGCTGGCATATATCAGCTGATATCGTGGAGAGCTGAAGGGCGGAATGTTGTTTTTTCAGCTGACGGACCCTGCTTCGCAAATCACCTTTAGCTGAAATCATGGAAACAGTATATTGACGCCAATCTCATAAATATCCGCATTCAGCTTTTCGCATACTGCAAAAGCCTCGTCCATAAGCCTGTCGAAGAGGGCGCACTCCTCATCGGAAAACACGCGATCACCGGTTTCGTCGCTTACATATTTCTCAAAAAGGTAGTCGGGCTGGAGGGTGATTTTCCGCTCCTGCACCAGATATCGGAAGAAGGCCTTGATGTCCTTCACCGACTGGATATGTGATTGCTGGGTGAATGTCATAATACTATACAATAAAATTTTTCCCAAAGATAAAAAATATTTTTTCATCAAATAGACAATTTTCTCAAAAATTATCCTTACTTTTGCAACATTGTAATAATCATATCCAAATAGTAGACAAAATGTTTGAAAGCTTAACCGAAAAACTCGAGCAGTCTTTTAAAGTATTTAAAGGCGACGCCAAGCTCACCGAGATCAACGTCGTAGAGGCCCTCAAGGAAGTGCGCAGGGCATTGCTCGATGCCGATGTAAACTACAATATAGTAAAGGAATTCACCAACAAGGTAAAAGAGAAAGCCCTTGGCACCAAGGTAGTTGGCGAGCTGAAGCCAAGCCAGCTGATGATAAAGCTTGTACACGACGAGCTCATCACCCTGATGGGTACCACCGAGACTGAGGTAAACCTGAAGGCCGATCCGGCAATTATCCTCATAGCAGGTCTCCAGGGTTCCGGTAAGACAACATTCTCGGGCAAGTTTGCCAACTTCCTGAAGAAAAACAAGGGCAAGAAGCCATTGCTCGTGGCCGGCGACGTATACCGTCCTGCGGCTATCGACCAGCTGAAAGTGCTCGCAGGCCAGATTGAGGTGCCTGTATACACCGAGGACGGCAACAAGAATCCAGTAGCCATAGCCAAGGCGGCCATCAAGCAGGCCAAGGCAAACGGCAACGACGTGGTAATCATAGATACCGCCGGTCGTCTGGCCGTAGACGAGGAGATGATGAACGAGATCTCGAACATCAAGAAGGAGACCAACCCTACCGAGATCCTCTTCGTAGTGGATTCCATGACAGGACAGGACGCCGTAAATACCGCAAAGGCATTCAACGAGCGACTCAACTTCGACGGTGTGGTACTCACAAAGCTTGATGGTGATACACGAGGCGGTGCCGCACTCTCCATCCGCTACACTGTAGACAAGCCTATAAAGTTTGTATCCACAGGCGAGAAAATCGAAGCTCTCGATATTTTCTACCCTGCGCGTATGGCCGACCGTATTCTCGGCATGGGTGATATTGTATCTCTCGCAGAGCGTCTCCAGCAGCAGTACGACGAGGAGGAGGCCAAGAAACTCCAGAAGAAGATCCTGAAGGACCAGTTCAACTTCAACGACTTCCTGGCTCAGATCCAGCAGATAAAGAAGATGGGTAACCTCAAGGACCTGGCATCAATGATTCCAGGCGTGGGCAAGGCCATCAAGAATCTCGATATCAGCGACGACGCTTTCAAGGAGATAGAGGCCATTATCATGAGTATGACTCCATTCGAGAGAGAGAATCCTCAGGTGATAAACGGCAGCCGACGCCGCAGAATAGCCGACGGTTCGGGCAGCAACGTTACAGTAGTAAACAGACTTCTCAAGCAGTTTGAGGAGACAAGGAAACTCATGAAGATGATGAGCGGTGGCGGAGCCCGCCGTCTCGCCGGTCTTATGGGTGGAATGAAGAGAAGATAGATTCATTTTTGATTTTTGATTTTTGATTTATATATTGATGATTAAAATCAAAAATTAAAAATCGGAAATGGCAGGTAATAAAAAATTAAAAATTAAAAATCAAAAATGGTTTTAATCGACGGAAAAAAAACCTCTGCAGAAATCAAGCAGGAGATAGCTGACGAGGTAAAGAATATGGTGGCAGCCGGCAAGAAGGCTCCACTCCTGGCCGCAGTTTTGGTGGGCCACGACGGCGGCAGCGAGACTTACGTTGCCCACAAGGTAAAATCATGCGAGGAGGTCGGTTTCGGATCAAGACTCATCCGTTTTGAGGACGACATCACCGAGGAGCAGCTTCTGAAGACTGTTGACGAGCTCAACAACGATTCCGAGGTGGATGGCTTTATCGTTCAGCTTCCGCTGCCCAAGCACATCGACGAGCAGAAAATCATCGAGGCCATCAATCCCGAGAAGGATGTGGACGGTTTTCACCCCACAAACCTCGGCAAGCTCGTGGCCGGTCTCGATACTTTTGTATCAGCTACCCCAATGGGCATTGTAGACCTCATCAAGAGATACAAGATAGAGACAGCAGGCAAGCACTGCGTAATAATAGGCCGCAGCAACATCGTGGGCCGTCCGCTGAGCATCCTCATGAGCCAGAAGGGCATCGACGCCACCGTAACGGTATGCCACTCGCGCACCGAGAATCTCAAGGAAATATGCAAGAGCGCCGATATCATTGTAGCGGCTCTCGGCCGTCCGGGTTTTGTAACAGCTGATATGGTGAAGGAGGGTGCTGCCATTATCGACGTAGGCACCACCCGTGTTAAGAGCGACCAGACCAAGTCGGGATGGAAGCTGAAGGGCGATGTAGATTTCGAGAATGTGGCTCCGCTGTGCTCATACATCACTCCGGTGCCAGGCGGCGTAGGTCCTATGACCATCTGCTCGCTCATGAAGAACACACTGAAGGCCGGCAAGCAGAGAAAGAGATAACTGCCCAGCCCCGATAATAGACATAGACCTCACACAAAAACGGCTGCCTCAAAGAATTTCTCTTTGAGACGGCCGTTTTTATATTGTGTAATGTAGAGACGGACGGCCGTCCATCTCCGATACATTGTATGCACGTGGAGACGTGGAGACAATGTATCGGAGACGTGGCAGGGCCGCGTCTCTACGGAATTCCATTAATCAATGGTGTTGATCGTTATATATGGCAATTTTATACCATTGTCTGCTGCTGAGACTCCATTCTTAATATTAATGGTTCGTTCTATTGAAGAGTTCGGATCCTTAGCAGGGTCATAAGTATACTTAATAAGCGTAAAGATATTCCCAGTCTTCTCAAACTTATTAATATCAATATCTTTGAAAATTGTAGTATAATTAATAGCTTCACCATTATAGACTAATTGAACACGAGAAGAAAAAGAACCAAAATCCCAAAATGGCAATTCAAAATCTGTTCCCAAGAAAGTGATATCCTTCAGATTATCAGCATCGAGGCAGTTATGACTCAACTTTGTAACGCTGGCTGGCACTGTAATCTCGGTAAGGCCGGTTCCCTGGAACGCTCCTGCGCCGATGGTCAGCAAGCCCTCGGGCAAGGTAATGGCTTTCAGACTTGTACATCCATTGAAAGCATTGTCCTCGATGGCTGTAACATCTGAAGGCAGTTTCAGGGTGACGTTCTTGGTAGTGTTCTGCAATGCGGATTTTACAGCAGCAGCATCGTATGTCGCCAAATCCAGATAAATCTCATCTTCTGGACAGCTGCTCAAATCATCAAGGCTTGTTATATAGTTGGCAGGAGCCACCATCATTGGATAATCATTATGGTACTTCAAATACGTATTTCCGTTCACATAGACCTTGAGGTCGTAAGAGCAATTATCAAAGGCTCCTGTTCCGAAAGTTGGAGAACTGTTGATGGTAACACTTTTCAAACATGTACATCCCTGGAAAGCATTGTCCTCGATGGCTGTAACATCAGAAGGCA
>JAZQPB010000355.1:0-5137 GCA_045628165.1 Bacteroidales bacterium
GCCTGAGTAAACCCTGATGTAGACCAGGCGTCCAACGAATGGGTCTACCGCGATCTTGAACGCGAGAGCCGCGAAAGGCTCCTTGTTGTCGGGTTTGCGGAGAATCTCAACTTCTGAATCTGATGGATCGTGACCCTTAACGGCGCCTATGTCCACCGGACTCGGCAAATAAGCCACAATAGCATCAAGAAGCTTCTGAACGCCCTTGTTTCTGAGGGATGAACCGCAAAGCACGGGCACGGCTTTTAATGATATTGTCGCATTCCGGAGGGCCGCCTTGATGTCCTCCTCGGTGATTGAGGTACTGTCTTCCAGATACTTCATGAGGAAATTGTCGTCACCCAAGTCGGCGCATTTCTCAAGCATCTTCTCCCGCCACTCTTCGGCCTGCTCCTGGAGGTCGGCTGGAATCGAGGTTTTCTCAAACGTCATTCCATTGTCGTCGCCATTCCAGATGTAGGCGTTCATTTCGATGAGGTCGATGATACCGATAAATTTGTCCTCGGCTCCTATTGGAATCTGAACAGGAATCGGGTTGGCACCCAGTTTCTCTTCAATCTCCTGAACCACGGTGAAAAAATCGGCACCTATTCGGTCCATCTTGTTGACGAAAGCGATTCTCGGAACGTTGTATCTCTCAGCCTGACGCCATACGGTCTCCGACTGAGGCTCTACACCGCCAACTCCGCAGAACACTGCTACCGCGCCGTCAAGAACTCTCATCGACCTCTCTACCTCCACAGTGAAATCCACGTGGCCCGGAGTGTCGATTATGTTGATAGTGTGCTTGATGTCGTTGTAGTTCCAGTAAGCGGTGATGGCCGCCGAGGTAATGGTGATTCCTCTTTCCTTTTCCTGAGACATCCAGTCCATAGTGGCAGCACCGTCATGAACCTCACCCATTCTGTGAGTAACACCGGTATAATACAAGATACGCTCAGTAGTTGTAGTCTTGCCCGCATCGATGTGGGCGGCGATACCGATATTTCTCGTGTTTACAAGTTCGTTGTTCATAATAATGTGTCTTCTGAAACTGGTTTTAAATTAAATGTCTTAGAATCTGAAGAAAGCGAAAGCCTTGTTGGCCTCTGCCATTCTGTGAGTATCCTCTTTCTTCTTGAAAGCCGCACCTTCCTCGTTGTAAGCGGCAACGATCTCGGCTGCGAGCTTCTCAGCCATAGAGTGACCTGAACGGAGGCGTGCGTACTTGATAAGGTTCTTTACGCCGATAGACTCCTTGCGGTCTGCTCTAATCTCGGTAGGCACCTGGAATGTGGCACCACCGATACGGCGAGACTTAACCTCAACATCTGGAGTAATGTTCTCCATAGCCTTTTTCCATACCTCAGTAGGGGTCTTGCCAGAATCCTTTGTCTTCTCGGCAACGATCTCCATTGACTTGTAGAAAATCTTAAAAGCGATGCTCTTCTTACCGTCCACCATCATATCGTTTACAAAACGAGTTACGAGTGTGTCACCGTACACTGGATCGGGAAGAATCATTCTCTTTTTTGGTTTGCTCTTTCTCATTTTACTAAATGAACTTTAAAAATTACTTCTTAGCTTTAGGTTTCTTGGCGCCGTACTTAGATCTCTGCTGACCACGGTTTGCAACACCGGCGGTATCAAGAGTACCACGGATGATGTGATAACGTACACCAGGGAGGTCCTTTACACGACCGCCTCTTACCATTACGATAGAGTGCTCCTGCAAGTTGTGGCCCTCACCAGGGATGTAAGCGTTTACCTCCTTGGAATTAGAAAGTCTTACACGGGCAACTTTGCGCATTGCCGAGTTAGGCTTCTTAGGTGTGGTAGTGTACACACGTGTACATACACCACGCTTCTGTGGGCAAGAATCTAATGCTGGAGACTTACTCTTTGCAGTAATAGTCTTTCTACCTTTTCTAACTAACTGTTGAATTGTAGGCATTTTTCTTTCTTTAAAAACTAAATTAATTAATACATTTGAGATGCAAAATTATAATTTTATTCTGATTCTACAAAGGGTTTTCGAAATTATTTTACACATTATTATATATATATCCCCACTTAGAAAGCTAATAGGCTAATTATCAGCTAAATAAACAATTATGTTAAATATTGTTAAATATTTCAGCTGATAGCGCACATACCGCGTGGCTCCCATGGCTGGGGCGCGGAGATGTCCTGCCATCAGCTGCCAAGAAAAAAATGATGTATAATATAATAAGGTGTGGCCGCAAAAATAGGGCACGGATTTTTTGCGTATTAGCTGAAATGGTCTTATATTTGCGTACTGCTAATACAATCATAATAAAAATATCATGAAGAAGAAATTTACAATTTGGATACTGATGCTGCTGATAAGCGCCCGGGTGATGGGCCAGCACCTGAATTTCATGGGAATCCCGATAGACGGCACTCTTGAGGAATTTACCGAGAAGATGGAGGCCAAGGGTTTCAAGAAGGCCACACGAAACAGCATGAAGGGCATTTTCGGCGGATATTACTGCAACCTGATATTTACATCGAGCGACGGGATGCTGAACAAGAAGGACGACAACATAAACGCCGTGAAGGTAAGTTTCAAGGAATACCAGAAGTCGTCGCAGGACATTTTCCACAATCTCAGCAAATGGCTCACCGTGAAGTACGGACAGTACGAGCAGTACCCCGAGTATTATATAAAGGAGGACAACGGCTACCGCGTGTGCCTGAGCAGGGTGTGGACCACATCGGAGGGCACGATTTCGCTTCTGTACGGCCAGGAGGTGGAGCTGAGATACATCGACAGGGTAAGATCGAAGATGAGCAACGACAACGACATACTCAACGACCTGTAGCCGGATGATTTTCAGGACATTGGATGCGCCCTGCCGTTGGATGACGGAAGGGCGTTTTATGATTAACATTCTTTAACACTTGGTGTTTTTGAGTGTCATTGCAGCTAAAACGCATGATAAAGGAACGATTGATTTACAATGATTTATTTTGTTCCATTTACGCAAATAATTGAAAAGGCAAAATGCGGAGTTTGGGTCCCGGACGGCAAATCCGCATTTTCAAAATACAAATATTATATATAATTTTGCGGAACTATCATTTATTGTTTTAATCATTTATTCAAAAATTTAACGTATTTACAAAACATGGCACCACACGCACTTCAAAACGGATTCCAGTCGACCCTGGGAGTAATCCTGGCAATTTTCATCGTAATTGCCGGTTGTTCGATATTGTATGGAATATACAAGGAGATCAAGAACTATTACAAAAACAGGGGAGCTAAGGCCAAGTTCGTAATCGACAACTGGGACAAGTACATCAAGAAAGGCTACTTTGAGGAGCTGGCTCTCCTCAACAAGTACAAGGAGCAGATTAAGAAAGGCGAATGGCCCGACGAGCTGAACGACAAGTTTGAGTGGAGCGAGTTCGGCAATGCCTGCAGCACCGACGAGGACGGCTCTATCTACTATTACAAGAAGACTTTCCTGACTCTCAAGAACAAGTACAAGAAAAAGGAGAAGAAGGAAGCCGAGGCTAAAGAAGAAAACAAGGAAGACGACAAATAATGATTTATCCCAAAAACTTTGAGAGCAAGACAGGATTCGGAAAGATCAGAAACTTGCTTAAAGACAAATGCTTAGGTTCGCTGGGCGCCGACAAGGTGGATCAGATGGCATTCGGCACCGATATCCCGGAAATACGCAATCAGCTGAACCGCGCCAACGAGTTTATGGACATCTGCCTGCTCTCAAAGGATTTTCCTCAAGAAAACTATCTGGATTCGAGACAAGCGCTCAAGAGGCTCCAGAAGATAAGCACATACCTTACACAGCAGGAACTATTTGACCTGAAACAGAGCTGCGACACGCTGAGAAACATAATACGTTTCTTCAAGCGTGCCAAGGACGACGAATATCCCAACCTGAGAACACTCTGCGCCGACATTCTGGTGGAGCAGCCTCTGATACAATGCATACAGAGAGTGATGGACGATAAGGGAGAGATACGCGACGACGCATCGCCCGAGCTCCGCAAAATCCGCCAGGACATCAGAACCAAGAGCGCATCGATATCAGCTGTAGTAAACAAGATACTGCGCACGGCCAAACAGCAGGGCTGGTGCGAGAGCGACGCCGAGCTACGCGTGTGCGACGGCAAACTGCTGATACCCATCCAATCGTCGAGCAAGCGGAAAATCTCCGGCGTTGTCACCGACGAATCATCCACAGGCAAGACATCATTCATAGAGCCGCTTGAGAGCATTGAGCTCAACAATGCGGTAAGGGAGCTCGTATTCCAGGAGAAACGCGAAATCACGAAAATCCTCATCGAGACTTCCGAGAAGATAAAACCATACATCCCCGACCTCCTCTGGTGCAACGACATACTCGCCGAGCTCGATTTTGCAAGAGCCAAGGCGCGCATGGCCATCGACATGAAGGCCGCCATGCCGATACTTTCCGGCGATCCCGTATGCGATATGCGCATGGCACGACATCCGATACTGGAGGCCACTCTGAAAGCCGAGGGCAAAAAAGCCGTTCCGCTCGATATAGAGATTACTCCGCAGAACAGAATAATCATGATCTCCGGTCCCAACGCCGGAGGCAAATCCGTCTGCCTGAAAACCGTGGGCATCATTCAATATATGCATCAGTGCGGACTGCTGACACCGCTGAGCGCCAACTCCACTCTCGGAATCTTCAAGGACATCTTCATCGACATAGGCGACGAGCAGAGCATGGAGAACGACCTCTCGACCTACTCCTCTCACCTGCTCAACATGAAGAACATGATGCGTCACTGCGACGGTGCATCGCTCATCCTCATCGATGAGTTTGGTACGGGCACCGAACCGCAGATTGGTGGTGCCATAGCCGAGAGCGTGCTCAAGCGCTTCAACCAGCGTCACGCCTACGGAGTCATAACCACCCACTACCAGAACCTCAAGCACTACGCTCAGGAGACGCAGGGCATAGTGAATGGCGCCATGCTCTACGACCGTCAGCAGATGGCTCCGCTGTATCAGTTGCAGATTGGCAACCCAGGTTCAAGTTTTGCAGTAGAGATTGCACGCAAAATCGGTATTCCTGAAGATGTTATCGCTGATGCTTCTGAGATTGTGGGTACGGACTACATCACCTCCGAC
>JAZQPB010000356.1:0-5657 GCA_045628165.1 Bacteroidales bacterium
AGCAATTTCTTGTCGGTTTCGAGAGCGGTAAGTATATGCTCGGGATTTATCAGCGAATCGGCGTGAAGATAATCTGCCGAATCCAGAAACAATGGAATATTTTTCTGAACGAATCCCGACAGTTTCTCTATCTGTGAATCGTCGAAACTTGCGGTCAAGTTGCCGAAAAATCCGTCCTCGTCTTTCTCCTTCGCAACCTCCACAAAGCGATCCATACACAAGGCGATACGCCTTTCGTCGAAAGCATCAGAGCGGAAGAAAACCATAATCCTGGAATTTCCCGAGGCCGTCTGAACAAATTTCTGAACCTTGGAATAATTGCCCTGAGTAGGCAGAAAATCCGAGATATCCTCGCCGAAACGCAACTGCAATGCACATAGAGTACATATTGAGAAAACCAATCCCAATATTATGTACATCAATGACTTGCGTATGGAGAAAAAATCGTATATTTTGATAGCGAGGTTTGTCATTTTTTTTAAACAAAAATTTTCAGGAATTATCAAAAATTAATCAAAAATTTTTCTCAAAAAGGTAATTTTTGAAAAATTCGTGGTAATTTTTGATAATTTTTGTTGAAAAATAATCGCCGTAGGCGCTGTAAATCAATAATTTCACGTCAACCTCCTCATTAGAAAATGGACAAACATAGACGGGTAGCCATACAGAATGGACACAAATGTGAAAATCGTATTCAGGACCGAAATCCTCGTGAAATCCCTTGCAGGTCTGAAACTTGATACCCTTTCCTCCCTCTTGGGATAGAAGACGTTGATAGGCACGCTCGACACCCTAACGCCCTTCCACGCACAGCGCACAAGCATTTCGAGTTCGGTCTCGTATTTCGACGAGAAAATGTGCATATCAGCCACCTCGTCTATCGGATAAATTCTGTAACCTGTCTGAGTATCAGGGAGTTTATTGAGAGTATGCACCATAAACCAGAAGTTGGAGAACTTGTTGGCGAATCCGCTTCCCTGGCTGAGTTGCTTGCCGTCGAGCGACCTTGCGCCAACTATCAGTGAACCAGGGTTTTCAGAGACCGCCTCGGCGAATTTCCTGAGGTCGGAGGCCTTGTGCTGATTGTCGCTGTCCATCGTTACGGCGTACTTGAAACCCAGTTCCTTGGCCTTTCTGAAACCAGTCTGCAAGGCAATTCCCTTGCCCTGATTCTTGGCGTGACGCACAATAACCACACGGTCGGAATAAGGCGCAAGCACCTCGTCAGTATTGTCGGGCGAGCCGTCGTTTACCACGATAACGTCCTCAGCCTCAGCCAACACCGAATCCAGAACCTCGGGAATAAACTGCGCATTCCTGTAAGTAGGAATCAGCACGCAAATCCCCAGTTCCCGAAACAATTCCGCCGTATTTTTCTCTGAACCTTGCATATTTCAAAATGCAAAGATACGAAAAATTTGGGAATTGCAAGGAGAATAAAAAATCGAAACAAAAAAAGCATCCCAAAACAAATTGGAATGCTTTCAAATTCAATATGTTTATGCTATGACAAATCAGGATTCAGATTTTTTGATCCTTTCATCAAAAATCCTCACCTCATCGACTGTCAGTTCCAAAACATCAATAACAGTCTGACGGTCAAAGCCTTTGCTAAACATCTGCACCGCAGAATCAACCTTTCCTTCTATTTTTCCCTCCATCTTTCCTTCCCTAATTCCGTATTCCTTACCACGTTCATAACGCCAATTATCGGTATCCTCTACGGCACAAGAATCCCAATAGCGCTTTAGACTTCGGCTATAGTTCCTATATTCCGCAACAGTCAAATTAGCAACTTCCGACAATTCAAAGAGCCTCTTAAAAGGTTCTTTATCAGCAAGTTTTGGTCTTGTCTTGTATTTTCCCATATTCTTAATATTAAAAATCCAACCATCCAAATCGGACCCCAGAGAATCCTCGTCCTCAATATTAATCAAAAATTGAACTACGAAACATAATAAACCACTGAATATAAACAAAGAGGCTATTCTAAGCGAGATAGCCTCTTTGGGATTAGAATCATTAGTATCTTGGAGTACCGATATGACAGCACATAGGACATTCCAAAACTCCATCTTCACCTGACGTGCAGGAAAAGATTCTCCACAATTTGCACAATAAACTCAAACATTAGGAACATCTTTCAAAGATACGAACACATCAGGAACGTCTCTCAAAGATACGAAACCTCTATTTGAATCTCCGTCAGAAACATCAGGTACATCTCTTAAAGATACGAAACCATCATCAGAATTGTAGGAATTCATACTTGGAGTCAACCCCTTGGGCACACCCTTGTGGCCACACTTTACACAATCTAAAATTCCAAATTTAACTTGACGAGGAGGATAAGGCTCTCCACAATTATTACAATAAACCGTAGTAGACAAATATTGATAACCTGAAGAAGAAGGTGGACATTCTTTGGGTTTTCCTGTATGACCACATACCGGACAATTCAATTTACCATTCTTGACTTGCTTAAAAGAATATGATTCTCCACATTTAGAACAATATGCAATTCCAGAATCATAAATAGACGATTGTTTTGAAACATTATTCTTTTTTGGGGAAAACTTTTTACCCATTGTATCGAAAAAAGACGCAACACCATTTTCATCAACCTGAACTGAAAATTTTTGTCCATATTTACAAAAATGGGCAAAATGCTCACAATTATTTGACACAATATTGTATTTCCCCTTTTCGGATCCAACCATACTATTAGCCCTATTCACAACTTCAGATGACGGCAAAGGGAGAATGTCTCTGTAAACTTCTTCTACAGTAACTTCGTCACCATCAGCGAAATCTGCAAAAGAAGTTTTCATAATACAAGAAGTATTAAAAAATCCAGTTAATCCAGGTCCTCCTGTAAAATGAACAACTTTATCATTATTAACTAATATTCCATAATGTCTATAAAGCAATCTATGGGCGATTAAAACATCTCCTTGTTTTCTTTTCAAGTTAGCCATCATTTTCGCATTTATGCTTTTCCTATCATTCAGTAAGTGCGGGCAACCCAAGGGCACAAAGAAGCGCGGACAAGACTATCCAATCACTTAGGCCCTGAGAATCGCCCGCACTACACAGATAAGTCAAGCCCACGCAAAGACGTAGGCATTCACTGACTTATTCGTGTGTAATGCTCTAAAGTTTCTCAGGTTTTAGTGATATTACCGAATAAATAGCAAACGCTGATTAATAATATGTTTATTTATCTTTGTGGCACGCCGAAGCGCACCAATTTTGTCATAGTTTTATGTTTAATATTACACCCACAAATATAAAGAATATATTCGAAAGTTGGCAAGGGAATATGAAATATTTTTCTCACACACTCAAATCGCCATAGCAAATTCTGTCAATTTATCCTTTATCTGTTGATCTGTAGGAGGATTATCTATTATATATTCAACCTCCTCTGAATAATCAATATCGTTGTAATAACAAAGTTGAACACGAAACATCTTTTCAGAGAAAAGATCCTCGAAAATTTCGGAAGCACTCCTTATGCATACTTAGCCAACATCAAAGAAAAATAATGATAAATCTCAGGATAAAAATTCATCTTTTGACGTTCCTTCATCGAGAAGAAAACACTTGCAACGTTCTTTTCTCCCATCACAGACAACAACTCCTTATAGTCAGCAAGAGTGCCATAATTGAGAATTGTCTCAACCAAAAGACTATCGCTGATTTCGTGCTTCTTGGCCTGTGGAGTGTACCAAAACAAAGCACTATGCTTGTCGATGAAAATATTCCGAGAGTTATCCATCATTGTTACAGATTTAATATTACACCCACAAATATAAAGAATATATTCGAAAGTAGGCAAGAAATTTTTGTTTTTTTTTAATCATCAAGAGGGATTGAGTTTGAATTGAAATTTAGTAGCAATATCAGATATAAAAACAAAAATTTCTTTTATAAAAAATCATTTATTTTACAACTGAGAATTATTTTTTTTCGTATATTAGCATAAATACTAAAACCTAAAAATATTATATTATGATAGAAATCATTTGCAAAAATCTAAATCAAAAAATTCAGGTAAAGAAAGGTACTTCTTTGCAAGAAATTTTTGATCAAAATAACATTAAACTAAAATTTCCTGTTCTTGGAGCAAGAGTAAATAATAGTATCAAAGAATTAAGTTATAGCCTTTACAAACCCAAAACTATAGAATTTTTTGATTACACCAACAAAGACGGACAACGCATTTACCAAAGAACTTTATATTTTATTCTTTGCAAAGCTGCTCAAAATGTATTGCCCAAAAATCAAAAAATAAAAATTGATCATAGTATTTCTAAAGGTGTATATTGCGAAATTTTGGATTTCGACGACAATCTTGTAAAAACCGATAGCAATCAAGCTCAAGCAATTTACAAAGAAATGCAAAAAATCGTCAATGCCAAAATTGATATTACCCGAGAAGAACTTCTTAGCAGCGAGATTGCCCAAATTTACCAAAATCTTGGTCTAAACGACAAAGCCGCACTATTTGAAAATAGAAACCGTTTGTATTCTTCGGTTTACACTTTGGACGGTATGAAAGATTATTTCTATGGTTATTTGTGTGCAAACACAAGCTACATCACAAAATTTGATGTTGTAGATTATTACGATGGAATTCTAATTAGATATCCCGACCAAAACTTTGAACTAGAATCAATTACCAATCAAGACAAACTTTTTGAGGTATTTCGCGAACACAAAAAATGGGGCAAACTTCTTGGTGTAAATACAGTTAGCCAACTAAACCATTTGGTAGACACCAAAAAATCGGGCGATTTGATAAAAGTTTCCGAAGCACTTCACGAAAAGAAAATTGCCAAAATTGCCGATATGATTACCCAAACAGGCAAAACACGTTTGGTGCTAATTGCAGGACCTTCGTCGAGCGGCAAAACCACTTTTAGCAAACGTATTTGTGTTCAGTTGATGATTTCGCGTCTAAAACCAATTCAAATTTCGTTGGACGATTATTTTGTAAATCGTGTTGACACTCCAAAAGACGAAAATGGCAATTACGATTACGAAACAATAGAGGCACTCGATTACAATCAATTTGGACAAGATATGATTGATTTGATGGCTGGCAAAACCGTAACAATTCCAACCTACAATTTTCTAACCGGCGAAAGAGAATACACAAAAGAACCAATTACAGCCGATAGCGATACAGTTTTTGTGGTAGAAGGAATTCATGGACTAAACCCCAAACTTAGCAGCATGGTACCTGCCCAAAACAAATTTAAAATTTATATTTCGGCGCTAACACAAATTGCAATCGACAATCACAATAGAATACCAACCACCGACAATAGATTGCTAAGAAGAATAATTAGAGATTTTCAATACCGCAATTATTCGGCAGAAGAGACCATCAAACGTTGGCCAGATGTGCGCAAAGGCGAAGATAAATATATTTTCCCTTTCCAAGAAGAAGCAGATGTAATGTTTAATTCGGCACTTTTGTACGAACTTGGCGTTATCAAAACTTATGTAGAACCAGTGCTAAGAGGGGTTAACGAAACAAGCCCAACTTATAGCGAAGCGCAACGACTTCTAAAATTTCTTTCGTTTATTCAAAATGTTGACGGAGACGAAATTCCTCCAACAAGTATAATTAGAGAATTTCTATCGGG
>JAZQPB010000357.1:0-6674 GCA_045628165.1 Bacteroidales bacterium
GACGAGTACCATTTTAGGTATAACAGGCGTAATCATATGGACACAATCTTTGATGTGCTTATTCGCAGAATGGTCGAATACCAATTAACTCGCTTATAATCAATTAAATTATCAGTGCGCACTAAGCGCCTATACCTATTAATTGATATAACTTTTGGATTAATAAAGAATGTATTCTAATTTAGGGGCACAAAAAAAGCTCCACGGAAGTACGCAGAGCTAAGAAAGCTTCGGCTTATAGCCTTGTTGTGAATAGTCTTTCAAGTGCAATATTAGATAATTAATTTAAAACAACAAAATATAATGACAAAAATTTTAGGTTTAGATTTAGGTACTAATTCTATTGGATTGTCGCTCAGAAACTTAGATTCTGATAATTTTGATTATATATATGATCAATTGGAGAATTTCGGTTCGGTGATTTTCCCAAGTGGTGTTGGTACCGATAAGTCAGGAGAATTCTCTTATGCGGCAGAGCGTACCAAACACCGTTCTGCAAGACGTCTTAATCAATCACGCCGTTATAGAATCTGGGCTACATTAAAGGTCTTGATTGAAAATGGATTATGTCCATTGTCTATTGATGACCTAATTAAATGGAAAACTTACGACAAGTCTAAGGGCATGTATCGCAAGTATCCAATTGAAGCCGTGGATTTTGAGAAATGGGTTCGTCTTGATTTTGGAAATGGAATTGAGTATTCCAGTCCTTATCAATTGAGGGCTGAATTGGTGACACGTCAGTTTAATTTTGATTTGGAAACAGACCGCTATAAACTTGGACGTGCTCTCTATCATATTGCCCAGCGCCGTGGTTTCAAGAGTAGCAAGGGCGAGACTGCAGATGGAGTCAAGGAGGAAATTGCCGATGACGAGGATATTGCAGGCTCAATGAAAAAATCCGAGGAAACCAAGTCTGCCGAAATTGTTAAATACATGGAAGCTAAAAAGCTGTTGACTGTTGGCCAGGCTTTTGCTGATTTGGAATCTAATGGCGTAAGAGTTCGAGGCAGCGTTTATTCAGCTGTTAGAAGTCAATATCGTGATGAAATCAAAAAGATTTTTGAATTTCAAAATGGTCTTGATGCCAACGGGGAACTTATCAAAATACTTTTAAGCGAGAAAAAAGGCGAAGGATCTATTTTCTATAAACGTCCATTACGTTCTCAGAAAGGTCTTGTGGGTAATTGCACATTGGAACCTGATAAGCCAAGGTGCCCAATTAGCCATCCTGAGTATGAATTGTTCAGGGCTTGGAGCTTTGTTAATAATATAAAGATGTCAATTGATGGAGGCGAGACGAAACCTCTCTCAATGGACTTGAAGAAAAGCGTTATTGATAACGTCTTTATGCGTCAGAAAAATGATTTTGATTTTTCTGACATATCTAAGTATATTCAAAAACTTGCACATAAGAAAACTATTACGTTTAATTATAAGGACAAAACCAATGTATCGGGTTGTCCTGTATGTGCCCGTTTGAAGAATATTCTCGGTGATGATTGGATGAATAGAACCATTGTAACCAACAAAACCAGAAAGGGCAAAGATACCAAAATCTCATATAATTATGAGGATTTGTGGCATGTGGCTTTTTCGTATGACGAAATAGAGGCTATACAACTTTTCGCAGAAGAGAATCTTCAAGAACTTAGCGATGAACAGAAAAAGCAATTCATAAGATTGTTTGGCACTGTGAAGCAGGGATATGCCATGCTTAGTTTGAAAGCTATTAGAAATATCAACCGTTTCTTGATGGAGGGAATGATATATTCTGATGCTGTTTTGTTGGCCAAAATACCTAATATATTAGGTGAGGATAGATGGCAGAAAGAGCGTGATGCTATTTTGGACAAACTAAATTCTGTGTCAGATACTATAAATTCAGAGAAGGATATTATTAATATCACTAATTCTCTGATAGCGGAATATAAGACTAAAAATATTGATTCTAGGCAAGGCTACAAGGATACTTCATATATCCTTGATGAGGATGACCATAATGAAATTTTGAAAAAATGCATTTCTTATTTGGGAGAAAAGAGATGGGATTCTCTTTCTAATATCAATAAGAAAAATATTTCATCTCGTGTGGCCGATAAATACCAAAAGTTTTTCGCCGATCCTAAACGTGATTATATTAAATTGCCCAAATTAGGCGAGAGCCTTTCTGTTATTCTGGTATCAGAGTTTGGTGTTGATGCCAAGAAAGCAAATAAACTATATCATCCTTCCATGATTGATATTTACAAGCCTGCAAAGGATATTGTGATTGATGGAGTAATGATTAAACAACTTGGCTCTCCGGAAACAGGATCTATAAAGAATCCAATGGCAATGAGAGTATTGCATACTCTGCGCCGTATTATCAATGATATGTTGAAGGAGGGTGTTATCGATGAAGATACTAGAATTGTGGTTGAGACGGCAAGAGAACTCAATGACAAAAACTGGCGTGCTGCCATCGAGGCTTTCCAACGTCGTAGAGAGAAGGAAAATCAGGAATTTGTAAAGATTCTTAAAGAGCTTTTCCCTGATAGATATTTGAATACTGGTATTTCTGACGATGATATAGACAAGGTAAGGCTTGCTTATGATCAGTTTGATATTCTTTCAGATGAGGATTTAGATCAGTATGAAGCTGAGAAGAATGACAAAAAGGAAAAGAAGCAGGCTAAGGATTTGTTGAATATTGATTTGGCAAAAATTAAGCTTTGGAAAGAGCAGGGATATAGATGTATCTATACAGGAAAGTTGATTAACGTCAGCTCGTTGTTTGATAGCAATAGTGTTGATTTCGAGCATACTATTCCACGCAGTATCTCTTTCGACAATTCTCTTTCCAACCTTACTATTTGCGATGCCAACTACAACCGCAATGTCAAGAAAAACAAGATTCCGGCACAATTGCCTGAATGGGAGACTATCAAAAAGAGAATTCAGCCATGGCGAGACCGTATTGAGCAGCTTAGATGGAATATCGACAATCAGAAGCGTATATCGAAACGAGCTGTCACAATGGATGCCAAAGATAGAGCTATTCGTAAACGTCATGAATATGAATTGGAGCTTGATTATTGGCAGAAAAAAGTCAATGCCTTTATGATAGAGGATGTCAATGGTGGATTCAAGAATAGTCAGCTTAATGATACTAGAATCATTACCAAATATGCGTTCCATTATTTGAAGACTGTTTTCAAGGTAGTTGATGTTCAGAAAGGACAGATTACAGCTGATTTCAGGAAGATTCTTCAAATACAGGATGAGGCTGAGAAGAAAGACAGAAGCAAGCATTCTCATCATGCGATAGATGCTACGGTTCTTACCCTTATACCTAAGGCTGTGCAGCGTGATAGAATGTTGGAAATGTTCTATAAGATTTGCGAGCTCGAAAACAATGGTATTGATGCCAGCTCTCTTCGTAAGCAATTGGACTATGAACTTCGTATAGCAAAGATTGGAAGCGCCAAGAATCTCACCAAGTTTATTGAGGATAATATTCTCATTGATCATATCTCTAAGGATAATACTCTTGTTCCCGCAAAGCGAAGAAAGCGCGTGCGAGGCAAAATCGATGCTGCCCGTGATGAGAATGGTAAAATCATTTTTGAGCGTGATGAGAATGGAGAACTTAAGCTTGACAAATTTGGCCATCCAATTCCCAAGCCAAAGTATTGGATAAAGGGACAATGTATTCGTGGTAGGATTCATCAGGATACTTTTTATGGAGCAAACAAACAAGCTGTTATCGAAAATGGAGTAATTAAGCGTAACGAAGATGGTTCTGTAATTACTACCGATGAGATAAAGTATGTTGTAAGAAGGGAACTCAAATTTAAGAAAGATGAGAATGACTCTGGCTTCAAAACCTGGGACGAATTGAGTAATGTAATTGTAGAGAAGAATCTTATTCCTATGATGAAATCTCAATTTGATGAGGGTACTTCTTTTAAAGATGCGGTTGCCAAAGGAATCTATATGCTGAAAAAGAAAGGAGATGCCACGGTGAAAATCAATAAAATTAGACATGTGAGATGTTACGCCAAGGTTTCTAATCCTATAAAAGTTAAGAAGCAAACTTATCTTTCTGATAAAGAGTATAAACAATATTATTATTCGGCAATGGGTGATTTGTATGCAATGGCTAAATATGTGAATGAGTCATCATCTATTACTGAATACAAAGTTTATAGTCTGTTTGATATATCTCAGAACAAAAAACATGGTCTTCCTGATGTTCCTACAACAATTATGGACAAGAAAAATAGGGAAAAACTAAAACTTGTTCATTGTTTGGTTAAAGATATGCAGCTGATTGTTGTTAATGGAGAGTCGAGAGAGGCTATTGTAGAAATGGATAATGTTGATTTATCGAAACGATTGTACGTTATAGAAGGTTTTGAGAGTGATGGAAGAATCCGTCTTGTTCATCATCTTAATGCTCAGAAATCAACAGAATTGAAGGCTAGTCCAATTAATGGAAATGATTTTCCTCAAAAGATCAGAATGAGTATTAATAAAATTAATTATTTGCTCCGAGGTGTAGATTTCGAAATTAAGAATGGTAATATAGTTTTTGAATAATTCAAAAAATTAACACTCAATAATTTAAAGCAAGGCACGATTTGTGCTTTGCTTTTTTTGTATATTTTTGTTTCTATTGATTACTAATTTTTAATTACCACCTATTATGATAAAACAAACTTTGTGCTTCAGCAACCCGGCGTATCTGTCGGTAAAGAATAAGCAGTTGGTTATAAAACTGCCAGAACTGGAAAAGGCTCCTGTACCCGCTTATCTCAAAAATCAAGATGTGATTACAAGACCTATTGAGGATATAGGGGTTGTGGTTTTGGACAACAAGCAGATTACAATTACCAGTTCCGTAATCTCGGAATTGTTGGATAATAATTGTGCGCTCATCACTTGCAACGACTATCACATGCCAACGGGAATGATGTTGAATTTAGACGGCTGTACTGTTCAGTCGGAACGATTCCGATATCAGATAGAAGCTTCGTTGCCGTTGAAAAAGCAGATATGGCAGCTTACTATGCAGCATAAGATTAATAATCAGGCTGCTGTGTTGCACTCTGTAAGAGGAACGGAAGTTAAAAACATGCTTGCATGGGCCAAGGAAGTGAGGTCGGGAGATCCAGAAAATCTTGAGGCAAGAGCGGCCGCCTATTACTGGAAGAATATGTTTCCTGATATGGCAGAGTTCAACCGCGATAGGGATGGTGTTAGTCCCAACAATTTGTTGAATTACGGATATGCCATTTTGAGAGCAGTGGTGGCCAGATCGCTTGTTGGGTCGGGATTGCTTCCTACTTTGGGTGTTCACCATCACAACAAATACAATGCTTATTGTCTGGCAGATGATATTATGGAGCCCTATCGTCCATTCGTAGATCGGATGGTGACTGATATAGTGAGTGAGCATGGCTATACTGATGATATCTCACCATTGAAGGCCACGTTGCTCCAGATACCGACCATTGATGTTGTTATTGATGGCAAACGCAGACCTCTTATGGTAGCGGCTCAGACTACAACAGCATCACTATATCAGAGTTTCAAAACTGGGGTGCGTCAGGTACTCTATCCCGAAATCAGCATATAGCATCAATCTTCTTTAAAAATTTTCCCTATTATGAACACACGATTATCAGAATATAGAGTTATGTGGATATTTGTATTATTTGATCTGCCTACCGAGACCAAGGAACAGCGCAAGGCTTATTCCACTTTCAGAAAGAAACTTCTCTGTGACGGTTTTGGAATGTTTCAGTTTTCAAGTTATCTCCGCCATTGCGCAAGTGGAGAGAATGCCGACGTTCACAAGAAACGCATACGAGATATGATGCCTGAAGAGGGTAGGGTGGGAGTACTTACAATCACCGACAAGCAGTTTGGTGATATGGAGATTTTTGAGGGCAAGAGAAAAATGCCTACCAAGAATCCTACCGCCATACAATTGGAGTTGTTTTAATATCAAAGATTATTTTCATAAAGAAAAACCTGTCCGAAGACAGGTTTTCTTTACTAGCCAAAAACATTTTTTTTTACAGATTGAAATCTGTATAATCTTTTGATTCCTAACTTATTACACATATCGTGTTGTTTTTGGCGAACCAAAGATACAAATTTTGAAAGCAATTCACAACAAAGCAATTGAATGAATTGCAGATTCAGGCGTTGTTTTTGGCGAACCAAAGATACAAATTTTGAAAGCAATTCACAACTAAGTAAGAGTGATGAATATAAGATTGTTGTTGTTTTTGGCGAACCAAAGATACAAATTTTGAAAGCAATTCACAACATAGCTTGAAGATAATAAACGGAAAATAAGTTGTTTTTGGCGAACCAAAGATACAAATTTTGAAAGCAATTCACAACCCGGAGACATTTCTTGTTGATATCTGTTGCGTTGTTTTTGGCGAACCAAAGATACAAATTTTGAAAGCAATTCACAACATTGCTTCAGAAATAAGACGGTTTCTTCTCGTTGTTTTTGGCGAACCAAAGATACAAATTTTGAAAGCAATTCACAACACGGATTAATGTTTATTTTTTTACTTATTTTATAATTTGTCGGGCACACAGGCCCGACGCTACATTTCCGCCATCATTTATTAATAAGAAGAAAGGAGAAGGTCGAGGCGGCGCGCAGC
>JAZQPB010000358.1:0-4844 GCA_045628165.1 Bacteroidales bacterium
CACCATCCCTTCGGGTATCTTTACCGACGGCGCCGTTAATATCATCGGCAACGGCGTAGTGCTCGATCCAGCCATCTTCAAGAGCGAGATCGATGTAATAAGCGCCCAGAATCCTGAGATCAAGAACTGTCTCAAGATTGCCAAGCGTGCCAACCTCATTCTGCCAACCCACCGCGTGCTCGATGCCGCCAACGAGGCAGCTAAGGGCAAGTCGAAGATTGGCTCTACCCTCAAGGGCATAGGACCTACCTACACCGACAAGATAAGCCGCAATGGTCTCCGCGTGGGCGATATCCTTCTCCCAAACTTCCAGCAGAAATTCGAGGAGCTCACCAAGAAGCACCTCCGCGAGATATACAGCCTCGGCTATACAGAATTCAACCTTGAGGATTTCACCAAGGGCTGGTTTGAGGGCATCGAGTGCCTCAAGCAGTTTGAGTTTATAGACAGCGAGATGTATGTAAATGAGAAGATTGCCGAGAACAAGAGCGTATTGGCTGAAGGCGCACAGGGCACAATGCTCGATATCGACTTTGGTACATATCCGTTCGTAACATCAAGCAACACTATCTGCGCTGGCGCCTGCACCGGCATGGGCGTGGCTCCACAGAAGATAGGCGAGGTGTTCGGTATTTTCAAGGCATACTGCACACGCGTGGGCTCGGGTCCGTTCCCGACAGAGCTTTTCGACGAGACCGGCGAGGAGCTCCGCAAGGCCGGCCATGAGTTTGGCGCCACCACAGGCCGTCCACGCCGCTGCGGATGGCTCGACCTCGTACAGCTCAAGTACTCTTGCATGATAAACGGCGTTACCCAGCTCATCTGCACCAAGAGCGATGTGATGAACGATTTCGATACCATCAAGGCCTGCGTTAAGTACACCATCAACGGCCAGGAGACTATGTCGATGCCTTTCGACGCATCGGAGGAGGCCAAGCCTATCTACAAGGAGTTCAAGGGCTGGAAGTGCGACATCTGCAACGCCAAGAGCGAGGCCGACCTTCCTAAGGAGCTCATGGACTACATCAAGTTTGTGGAGGACTTTGTAGGCGTTCCTGTCAAGTTTGTATCGGTAGGTCCTGATAGAGAGGCTACCATAGTAAGGTAGTATATTGTTTGCTATCAGCTGAAACAATGTACATATTTTTCATATAAATAATATCAAAAAAAACAGGAGGACGGGGCGTCGTTTTTTCTGACTGCTCCGCCTTCCTTATTATTTTTAGCAATGGATATCTTATTCACACTCAGACACTTTTTTACCGCCAAGTACCGCAATGGTTTTGGCGTTCATTCACCCAATATTTATGATTTCTTTACCAAAGTAATATTTACGAAGGAAAAATTCGACTACAGCCAGGCCGAAATTTCGCTCGTAAGATTCAAGAGCAGCAAGCAGAAAATCATGGTGACATCGGCCGGAGCCAAGGGCGACGGATCCAAGCATGAGCGCGCAATAAGTGACATTGCCAAATCGAGTTCGTCGTTCGGCAAATACGGACAGCTTTTGCAGCGGATGGCGGCTTATCTGAAGCCTGCCGGAATACTGGAGCTGGGCACTTCGCTCGGCATAGGCACTATCTACATGGCCAGCGGAAGCCCCGGATCTGCCATTGTAACCGTGGAGGCCTGCCCCGAGACTGCGGCTGTGGCTTCCGAGAATTTCAAGCTTCTGGGCCTCGACAACATTCTGAGCATCAACGGCGATTTCGACAATGTGCTGGAGGATATTCTCAATAATCACGAGCCTTTCGGCCTGATATACGTGGACGGAAACCACACCTACGAGGCCACCAAGAGATATTACGAGATTATCGCCGCCCACAGCAACGACGATACTGTTGCCATTTTCGACGATATCAACTGGTCGAAGGGAATGTCGAAGGCCTGGGACGAGATTAAGTGCGACCCCAAGACCACTGTCGCCATCGAGACCATGAGGATGGGAATAGTATTTTTTAATACCAAATTAACTCAAAAGATATATTGCACCAGATTCTGATTGGATTTTATTTAGTACTTTTGTACCGGTTTTTAATCAGATAGGTATCATGAAGTTATTCATACTAACAATTTTGTTTTCGCTAATGGCCGCGGGAGTGCAGTCGCAGACTACGATGCTTGGCGGCAACCTGAAATACGTGTACAGCAAGCTGGACGAGGATCCTGAGTTCAGCTCGCTGAAGATCGACACGCTCGAGAGCGGAAACATGGCTCTCATGTGCAAGTCTAATTCGCCTTATCCGTATTTCATTTTCGAGTTTTCGGAGTATGGCGAGTGCGTATCGTACACAGTGGTGAGCAACAACCGCCAGGTATACGCTACGTACATGGATTTCCTGACTGCGGCGGGTTCTATGGTGAATTTCACCGCCAGCCGTAAGGTCTTTCATATCAGGACCATGGAGTCAGATTCGCTGATATACACTGTATCGGAGCCGTTCCAGAACAGTGATCTCGTGAGCAAGCGGAGCGTGTTCTCTGTCCAGATTGAGAAGAAATAGATTTACAAAATTTACTTTTTAAGGAAAAATATGGACTATATATACGAGCTTGAATTCAAGGTGCGCGATTATGAGTGCGACCTTCAGGGCATTGTGAACAACGCTGTGTATCAGAACTATTTGGAGCACACCCGTCATGAGTTTCTTCACACCTGCAACTGTGATTTTGCCCAGCTCCACGCCGACGGCATCGACGCCGTGGTGATAAAGAGCGTTTTGGAATACAAGTCGTCGCTCAGGAGCGGTGACGTTTTTGTTGTACGTCTGGCCATTCAGAAAGACGGTTTTGTAAAGTACAGTTTCATAGAGGATGTCTACATCAAGGACAGCAACCGCCTTGTCCTGAAGGGCGTTGTAACTTGTGCCTGCACCATGAACGGCCGTCCCGTAAAGACTGATGTCTTGCCTAAGGAATTAAGGGATTTGATGGTGTAGATTACGCGCAATCGACAATAAAAGCCGACAGCGCCAGCCCGTTGGGCTTCGGCGCAATCGGCTAATAATTGTACTGCCTTCCAGGCAGTGCGTTGCATGTTTTTTTCCGAGGACCCATTGCCCGGAGGGCAATACCATTATTAGCCGGGGGCATACGCTTGCGGATGCCCTCGGCAATTAACGTAATTTTCGGATGCCTTTATTTTTTAGCCCCTTCTGTCAACAGCTCTGCCAACTTCTTGTCCTTGAAATTGTGCTTCTTCTGATCCCAGAAACCGAAATCGGCATCGTAGCACCATGTGGTCCAGGCCACATCAAACTCATCGAAAACCGAGAGCATATCCTTTGTCCAGGCGTATGCGAGGTCGCGGTCCACTGGCTCAAAGACGCCCCACTCGCCGCAGAACAGCTGAAGACCGTATTTCTCGGCGCAGGCTATGGCATCCTTCATCTGCTCGTGAATCATCTCGCGGTTCCATTCGGTGGTTGTGTACTGCTCTATCAGAGGCTTTATGCTGTCGGGAGCGGCCGCAAAATCCTCCTTCGATATCATTATGCCGGGATATGTTACCTTGCCTGCGTAAGTGCAGGTAGGAGTCCACCATGCGCCGTAATGGGTAAGAATCATCGGATTGTAATAGTGGAACGATAGAATTATGTTCTTGTCGCCCTCTGGAACCTTCAGGAATTTGAAAGTCTCATAGCCCTGCCAGCGGTTGCTGCCGATTACGAGAGTGCGGTTGGGCTCTTTCTCGCGGAGTGCCTTGTGAACCTTTGCCACGAGCTGATTCCACTGGTCGTGCTCCTCGGCCACAGGCTCGTTCATAAACTCGTAAGCCACCCAGTCGGTGCTGCGGTCTTTCAGGAATTCAGACAGCTGATGCCATAAATTTATGAGTCCCTGCTGGGCCACAGTATCGGTAAAGAGAGTATTGCTTGCGCCCTCGTTTACGGCATTGAAATAGTGCGCCCTTATTATGTGGAGGTCCACAATGGCGCGCAGATTGTATTTCCTGGCCCAGTCGAGAGCATTGTTCAGCAAATCCCAGGCCTCGGGAAGCTTGTTGCCGTTTTCGTCCCAGAACTGCTCCTCGTCGATGGGAATACGCACGTGGTCAAATCCGAGTGAATCAAGACGGTAAAAATCGTCTTCCTGAATGTGGTTTTTGCGCTCCTCACCGCGCTCGTTGCTCTGCGAGAGCCAGTGGCTCACATTTGTGCCTCGCTTGATCTTGAAGCCGTTTTCAGCTGATGGCAGGTCCTTGGCCTGCTCCTTGGCACCGTTTCCGCCGCAGGATGCAATCATTAAAGCCACGCCCAGAAGCATGGCAGCCTTTCTTAGAAATCTTTTCATTTTTATGTAATTGGTTTATTGATTATAACAAAAAAATCGCACAGAGATTTTTTTGTCTGTGCGATTCTTGTTGTATTCAGATTGAAGAGTTTACTTGGCGAAGTTTACAGCACGTGTCTCACGGATTACTGTAATCTTTATCTGACCTGGATAAGTCATCTCGGTCTGTATCTTACGGGCTATTTCAGCTGATAATGTCTCTGTCTCCTGGTCGGTAACCTTGTCGGCGCCCACGATAACGCGGAGCTCTCTACCGGCCTGAATAGCGTAAGTCTTGAGAACACCAGGGTAGGAGAGAGCCAGCTCCTCCAGCGATTTCAGACGCTTGATGTAGCTCTCGGCAATCTCGCGGCGAGCGCCTGGGCGTGCACCTGAGATGGCGTCGCATACCTGAACGATTGGAGCTATAAGAGTAGTCATCTCAATCTCCTCGTGGTGAGCGCCGATGGCGTTGCAGATATCCGGTTTCTCCTTGTACTTCTCGGCGAGCTTCATACCCACAATGGCGTGTGGAAGCTCCGGCTCCTCATCAGGCACCTTACCGATATCGT
>JAZQPB010000359.1:0-6729 GCA_045628165.1 Bacteroidales bacterium
GAGGTTCCCTCGACACAGGCCTCCGCAGTACACTGGACTTCCGCAGGCGATGCCAGCGGTTACCCACGTGCAGCCCGCAAGGGGCAGTGCCTTACATTCGAGCTCTTTATTTGTAGTAATTAATTTTTAATTATTAATTGATTTGCATATCTTTGCACACAAATAATATAAGATAAATATGCGACGCAAAAGAACCGGTCAAATATACGAGGACGTTGAGATTACCAACGTTGCGGCCGAGGGCAAGGCCCTGGCCAGGATCGACGACATCGTGGTTTTCGTAAAGGGCGTGGTGCCCGGCGATGTGGTTGATATCAAGATTACAAAACGATCGAAGAACTTCCGCGAGGCCATTCCCGTGGCTTTCAAGAAATACAGCGATCAGCGCGCGGTGCCTCAGTGCGAGCATTTCGGCACTTGCGGCGGATGCGTGTGGCAGAATCTGCCTTACGAGCTCCAGCTCAAATACAAGCAGCAGCAGGTGCAGGACGCTCTCACACACATAGCCAAGGTAGAGATTCCGGAGCTCAATACAATACTCGCATCCGAGAATCAGTTTTTCTACCGCAACAAGCTGGAATACACATTCTCGTCTCAGCGCTGGCTGATGGACGATGAGCGCGAGGTGCCAGATGCCGACAAGCAGCTTCAGGGTCTCGGTTTCCACATTCCCGGCCGTTTCGACAAGGTGCTCGATATCCGCAAGTGCCATCTTCAGGCCGATCCTTCCAATGCCATCAGGCTGGAGATCAAGCGTTTCTGCATCGAGAACAATCTCTCGTTCTATGACCTGAAGGCTCAGGTGGGTCTGCTCCGCAATATCGTAATCCGCACATCCATCAACGGCGAGATTATGCTGATTGTAGTTTTTGGAGCTGATGACAAGGATAAGCGTGATCTGCTGATGAGCCACATCGCCAAGACTTTCCCCGAGATTACATCGCTGATGTATTTCATCAACACCAAGTGCAACGACAACTGCGGCGACCTGGAGGCACACTGCTTCTCGGGCAAGGACCACATCATAGAGGAGATGGGCGACCTCAAGTTCAAGGTTCAGGCCAAGAGCTTCTATCAGACCAACTCCCAGCAGGCGTTCCGCCTGTATACAGTGGCCAAGAATTTCGCCAAGCTCACCGGCAGCGAGGTGGTTTACGACCTCTACACCGGCACTGGCACCATCGCGAATTTCGTGGCCCGTCAGGCCAGCAAGGTGGTGGGCATCGAATACGTTCCCGAGGCCATCGAGGACGCAAAGGTGAATTCTCAGCTCAATAATATCAACAACACCACATTCTACGCCGGCGACATGAAGGACGTGCTCTCCGACAAGTTCATTGCCGACAATGGCAAGCCGGATGTGATGATTATCGACCCTCCACGCGCTGGAATGCATCCCGACGTGGTGGCCACAATCCTCCGCGCCAAGCCTCAGAGAATAGTCTATGTAAGCTGCAATCCTGCCACTCAGGCCCGCGACGTACAGCTTCTTGATGGCGACTACAAGGTGCTCGAGATTCAGCCAGTGGATATGTTCCCACAGACTCATCACGTTGAGAATGTGATTCTTATGGAGCGCAGATAATAACCGTGATACGCATAATATCCATATTATTGATCCTGCTGTCAGGACTTGCCTGCTCGGCGCAGGTTTCGCTCTCGGGCTATCAGGAGCGGATTCCGTATTCCAATGCCCAGCTCCGCTGCGAGGGACTCAATATCGCGCGTGCCATGCGCATCGACAGCGTTTCGGGTTTCCACAATGGATTCTGGATAGTAAAAGGAGCCAAAACCGAGAAGGCCTTCTGGTCGGAGAAATATGTGCCCGATGCCAAGGGCTATTTGCTCAGGCCAGGCACTTATTATGTGTATCCCAATCTGCGCGCCGATTCCGATACGGCTTCTGTAACAATCTGGCTAAAAAGGAATTGACCATGATTCTCCATATCGATCTTGATACTTTTTTCGTGTCGGTGGAGCGTCTTCTAAATCCCGACCTTGTGGGCAAGCCCGTTATCTGCGGCCACAAGTCCGACAGGTCGGTAGTGAGCACCGCCAGCTACGAGGTCCGCAAATACGGAGTGCATTCGGGAATGCCCATGTCCAGGGCGCTCAGGCTGTGTCCGCATGCCATTGTGGTATATTCCGGCCACGGCATCTACGGCGAGTATTCCCGTATGGTTCAGCAGATTGTGCACAGCAATGCGCCATTGTATCAGCAGATGTCGTGCGATGAGTATTTCATCGACCTGTCGGGCATGGATAGGTTTTTCGATGTGCCCAAGTGGGCTCACGACCTCCGCATGAAAATTATCCGGGAGACCAGACTCCCCATATCATACGGCCTCAGCATCAACCGCACCGTGGCCAAGATTGCATCGGGCCAGGCCAAGCCCATGGGAGAGTTGTATATTCCAGCTGATGGCGTACAGTCTTTTCTCGACCCATTGCCCGTGCAGAAAATTCCCGGTGTGGGCAGTTCCATTCTTCCTAAGTTTCAGAAGTTTGGAATTATCCGCATCGAGGATCTCAGAAAGTTTCCGCGTTCGCTTTTCATAAGCGAGTTCGGCAAGGGCGCCGAGAGTCTCTGGCTCAAGGCCAACGGCATCGACCACAATCCCGTGGTGCCAAATACCGACCCAAAGTCCCTGAGCACCGAGACCACATTCGAGACCGATGTGTCTAATAGCCAGTACCTTCTGGATACTCTGCTCGTAATGACCGATACATTGGCCTATCGCCTGAGGGCTCAGAAAAAGAAATGCACCACAGTGGCAGTCAAGATCAGGTATCCGGACTTCCACACCGAGGAGAAACAGAAAACCATTGCGCCCACCGACTATACCGAAACCATAGCCGGGGTTGTGCAAAGTTTGTATCAGCTGATATACAAGGGATTGCCCGTGAGGCTGATAGGAGTAAGGCTCAATATTTCGGTTCAGAATACGCAGAACGATTTGTTCACTTACAATCCTAAGCGTGATATCCTGAACCACACTATCGACGGCCTCAAGGACCGTTTTGGAGCTAATGTCATCAAGTCGGGAAACTCTTTCTGAAAAAAATATAAATCGTGTACGATATAAATATTTTTTTATTAATTTTGCAGCTTGAAATTCTAATGTATATTTTTTTTATATGAGACATTTTAAGACCTTTATATTATTGCTTTTTAGTATAGTATTGGCAGCTGATACCATGGCGCAGCAGGGCTTTTCAGGTGCCATTACCGGTACTATCAAAAATGCTAATAATGAGCCTGTTGTAGGTGTGTTGCTTATTCTCCACGATACACCTATAGCCAAGCTCACAGATTCCTACGGACGTTATTATATGACAGTCCCATCAGGCTCGCAATCCAGCAAGGTGGTGGTTTCGGCCATCGGATACGATGTGGATACCATCTATCTGAAGCCCGGAGTATATACCTACGACATGGAGCTGAGCGTGGGAATGTTCCGCCGTATAGATAATAATGTGTATGTGAGCACGCAGAAACGCCGTCAGGCCAGCTACGAGGTGCCCATCTCTCTGTCGGTGACTCCATTCAGCAAGATCGAGAATCTTGGCATCACCGATCCTCAGGAGCTCAGCCTCTTCTCTCCGGGATATCACAATCAGACCCAGAGCGGTGTGTATTCCGTAAATGTGATACGTGGCGTGGCCTCCGACGGCAGCAACAGCTATTCGTTTTTCCAGCCGCGTATTTCCGTATTCCAGGATGGCGTGTCGGTCACACACATGGGCACGGCCAGCCAGGATATTTTCGATATGAACCGTGTGGAGGTTGTCAAGGGTCCTCAGGGTACTCTCTTCGGCAAGGGTGCCGAATTTGGCGCCGTCAGCTATATTACCAACAAACCCGTAGAGCAGTTTGAGGCCAGTCTCCAGTTCAAATACGGCAATTACAACCAGAAGATAGTGCAGGGCGTGGTGAATACTCCTATGGGCACCGGCAATGCCAACCGGCTGGCTTTCTATTACAACGACCGCGATGGTTACAATACCAATCTCGCCGACAATTCTGGCCTCAGCGGCAAGGGCGCTGTATCGGTCAGGGATATTTTCAAGATGACACGCAACAATGTAGAGGTCACTATATCAGCTGACTACGAACACAACAGCGAGCCTTCTGTATCGTACAAGGGTGTTAATGTGGGTGTGCCCGGCGATAATGATGATGTGTCGCCATACACTCCGGCCTACTTCAACGAGCCCAATCTGTATGCCAGGCGCGATATGGGCGGACTCTCATATTCTGTGGAGCATGTGCTGACTCCTCAGCTCTACTATTCCAGCATCACCGCCGTGAGGGCATACAAGCTCAACGAGCGCTACGACCTCGACGGCACTTATCTGCCCCTTATGCTGGCCGACGAGCGGCAGAAGGGCCTGCAGGTGAGCGAGGAGTTCAGGTTCAACTGGCGAAACTCCAGCAACACTCTCGATGGTTTTGTGGGAGCCAGCTATATGTTCGACCGCAACGAGCATTCGCTCTCGTACAATACCAACCTCAGATACGCGTTCCCGTACCTCATACGTCCTACTCTCGATGATATTATGCAGAAACTGCCCGACGAGGTGGTGGACGGTGTAGACGACGCTCTCGACCAGGTGATGAGCGGATATTACAAGATGCTGCCTCAGTATGCCAATCAGATGCAGGAGGTGGTGGGCCGTCTTAAGAGCCTGATGGCCACCGAGATCAAGGAGAAACTGTCGCAGGCATATTCCGAGATGTTCGATCAGGAGGAGTGGGGTATTACTCCCGATGTGTACGGCCGCACTTCAGCCATTGTATACGATATCATGGTAAATGCCATCAATACGGTTTTCGAATCGGACCCATCAGCTGAGGCCTTCACCCAGTACATCGATCCTGTAACCGTGGTGGAGGGTCTGGGCCTCGAGACCATCTGCAAGCCGCTTTTGCAGTATTCCAATCTCGAAATGCCCGAGCATTACCAGGAGATGGAGACCGATATCAACATCTACCACGAGGGCGATGTGTTTGCCGATGTTACCTTCCGTGCCACCAGGAGGCTCTTCTTTACCCTCGGCGTAAGGGGCACCGTGGAGCGTCAGAGAACTTCTTACTGCTCCAATAGCGACGAGGCTCCTCTCGTGGGCGCCTTCATGTACCACAGCACACAGAACAAGACCCACTGGCTCCACGACCTCGAGATTTCGTGGGTGGGCCGTGCCGTGGCCAATTACATGATTACCCCCACCAACAACTTCTATCTATCGCTCTCCAAGGGCCGCCGTCCGGGCTCCATCTATTACAATTTCGCCATCAACGATGCTGTAAAACTGCGTCCCGAAACCTCCATCAACTACGAGGTGGGCCTCAAGGGCAATATCATCAAAAACCATCTCCTGTATTCGCTGGCCGCATACTATTACGACTGGCTCAATTTCCAGAGCTCCGTTTCCACTGCCGGTCTCAACGGTATACGTACATATCAGAATTCCGACCGCGGCAAGGCCAACGCCATGGGCGCGGAAGCTTCTGTGGAGCTGATACTGCCTAAGTATTTGTCTCTATTCGCCGACTATTCATACATCGACGCCAAGTTTACCGACAAGGATTCCGACGGAAAGCCTCAGAAACTCGCCTCCCACAGATTCCGCATGACACCCAAGCATTCGGCTGATTTCGGTATCAACCTCGATATGGATTTCTCCAAGAAGGTTTCCATGTATCTGCGCCCGTCATATTCTTGGATGTCGGATATGTATTTCTCCACCGACAACGACAGCAATCTTCACCAGGATGCCTATGGCATAGCCAATTTGTCGGGCGGTGTCATTATCTCCAATGGAAAGGTGGCATTTGATATCAGCGTATTCGGCAAGAACATCCTCGACGAGAAATATCTCATCGATGCCGGCAACGTGGGCCAGATCTGGGGATACCCTACATTCATAGCCGGAGCTCCTTCAATGTACGGAGTGGGCCTTAAGGTAAGTTTCAAATAACATGAGTATTATTATGAGAAAATATACAGCATTTATTTTATTATCGCTGATGGTGCTATGCACTGTATCATGCGAGTTCGACGATGTGGACGAGGTAAACGAGCGCAACAATTCCAGCATTGTCGATAATCCCCAGCCCGACGAATCAGAATACGACAAGCTGCCCGAGCTCAAGATAGCCGTTGTGCTTCCGCTCGACAACAGCTACCGTCCGCGTTTCGAGCGAGTAGCCATCTGGGCATTCGATAATATCACCGAGGCCACCAAGGGCGTATCCTTCAACGTGGCTCCCGAGGATGTATCGGGCATCAAGATCAATATCGAGTGGTTTGATGAGAACGTGATAGACGCCGCTCAGCTTGCACGCGAGCTGTCGGCACGCAAGGACATCTCGGCCATCATCGGACCTATGTTCTCATCTGATGCACAGTATTTTGCGCTTGAATGTGCCAAAACCGGCATGAACATCCTTCTGCCATGCACCACATCATCCGAGGTAGTGCGCAAATTCTCCGGCAAGCCATGGTTCTGGTCGTTTGCCGAAACCGATATCCGCCAGTGTCAGGTGATGCTGGAGACCGCCGTCAGCGACCTCAACTGCAACAGCGTTTCCCTCATCACATCCACATCATTCTACGGCCAGACCTTCCTCAACTGGCTCCCGTTCGAGGCCAGGGAAAAAGGTCTCACCCTCAGCAATGTGTACCTCTACGACGACGCACTCAGTCAGCAGATGGCCGAGCAGGC
>JAZQPB010000360.1:0-8681 GCA_045628165.1 Bacteroidales bacterium
AATCCATCCGTCGCTGAAACCCTCGGCCTTTCCGATGCCCATGAGCGCGATGCCGATGGTGGCCACGGTGGTCCACGACGAGCCCGTAAGCACCGCCACCAATCCGCTGATAACGCACGCCGCAAGCAGAAAAATCTGGGGCGAGATTATCTGTATGCCATAATAAATAAGTGTGGGCACCACGCCAGATATCATCCAGGTACCCGACATTGCACCTATTAGTAATAGAATGAAAATGGAGACCGCCATATCCGACATAGTGCGCACAATGGCGTTCTCGAAACGTTTCCATTCCATCTTATATACAAATACACAGATAGTTATGCATACAGCTGATGCCACAAGCAAAACTACTTGCGAGGCTCCATCGAGGGCGTCGGACCCGAAATTCATCAGAACGCAAAACAACATTCCTACAAGCGCCAGCATAGGCACCGCGCTCACCCACGCATTTGGTTTTCTTTCTTCCATTTTTATAAAAAAATCTGTGTAATCTGTGTAATCTGTGCGAAAATTTATAATTTTGTGCGAAATTAAAAAATATATAGCAAATGACAAAACAGGATTTAAGGATAATATACATGGGTACACCTGATTTTGCGGTGGGCCCACTCAAGACACTGGTAGAGAGCGGATTCAATGTGGTGGCAGTTGTTACCGGAATGGACAAGCCGCAGGGACGCGGACGCAAGATCCAGCCCACTCCGGTAAAGGAATTCGCCGTGGAGCACAATATTCCAGTTCTCCAGCCCGAGAAACTCAAAAACCCGGAATTTATTGAGGAGCTGAAATCATACAAAGCAGACCTTCAGGTAGTTGTGGCATTCCGAATGCTTCCCGAGGTGGTCTGGGACATGCCTAAAATGGGCACATTCAACCTCCACGCCGCACTGCTTCCTCAGTACCGCGGCGCCGCGCCTTTGAACTGGGCCGTAATCAACGGCGAGAAGAAAACAGGCGTAACCACCTTCATGCTCGACAAGGACATAGACACAGGCCGTATCATGCTCCAGCGCGAGGTGGAGATTTTGCCAGCTGATAACGTGGGCACCGTTCACGACAAGCTTATGATCGTGGGCCAGGACCTCGTGAAGGAGACCGTGGAAAAACTCCTGGAAGGAAACATGAAATTCATCGACCAGGACAGCCTCATCGGCAAGGACACTCAGCTGAAACACGCTCCAAAAATCTTCAAGGAGGATTGCAGAATCAACTTCGAAAACGACGCCGAGAGCATCCACAACCTCGTCCGCGGACTCAGCCCCTACCCTGCCGCCTTCACCACCATCAACGTAAAGGGCAAGGAAATGGGCCTGAAAGTCTTCGAATGTGAGGCAGAGGAATGCGAAAATCACGAGATTCCGGGCAAATTAATCACCGACAACAAGAAATTTGCAAAAATCTCTTGCAAAAATGGATACATTTATCTTACTGACGTTCAGCTGGAAGGCAAGAAAAGAATGAAAATAATTGAATTTTTACGCGGAATTAATTTGGAGAATTAAAAAATAGTATTTACCTTTGCATTGTCAAAAAACGGGAAAGACCGAGCTTGACAATGCGAAGTTAAAAAATGGTCCTATCTTCTAACGGTTAGGAAACAAGATTCTCAATCTTGGAATTGGAGTTCGATTCTCCATGGGACTACAAAAAAACATACATAAAAATGGTCCTATCTTCTAACGGTTAGGAAACAAGATTCTCAATCTTGGAATAGGAGTTCGATTCTCCTTGGGACTACAAAGAAATTCGGAACGTCTTGGCAAGAAATTGCTGAGACGTTTTTTTTAAGTATTAATTTAGTAACGATCAAAACAAAATATGGCAACATATACTTTATCTAGAAAAATAGTAACGGAACAACCCGAGGAAAGACTTTTTTCCGACCAGCAAACCGCAAAGAAATATGAAGGCGATATGATTCAGATAATCGCGCACATTTTAAAACTCACTTACAAGTTCAACTATGAAAGAGACCACGACAAACATATCTCAGACATAAGCGGCTGGGCCAACAAAATTATCGACACAATAAAACGCGATAAATCCTCGAAAGGAGCAAGCAAAGTGATTATGAGATTCATGTCTGCCAATGGAGATGAAAAACTCATAAAAATGATTGGAAAAGACTTTGCCCAATACTACAATTACCAAAAAGCAATCACCAGTGATGAGTTTTGGGACGCAGAGGATCATTTGGAAAAAATATTGAATTGCAACAACAAAGAAGAAGTTGTAGCCTATCTCAATAAAATATTCCCTAAAGAGTAGCGTGATATATTTTTGGGATTATATCAATTCTCCTAATGACTACAGAAAATCGAAACGTCTTGACAAGAAATTGTTGAGACGTTTTTTTTGCTATCAGCTGATACAAAAAAGAGACGAACCGTAGTCCGTCTCAGTAAAGTATTGTGATTCACAACAATTCCGCAAGCGGAATATCTCTATTGGTCAATTCAATCCTATTTTCCGACAACTCATCGTACAGCGCCTCCTGCCCGTCGCGGTCGTAATCCTTGGCGCCGAAGCGGTATTTATAGTCAATCTCCATTCCGAGATCCCAATAGGCAAAATCATTCTGAAACAGGTATTTGCCCAAGGCGAACATCTGCACATTTCCCGAATCCGTCTCCTTATGAAAACCTGAGAGGCTTGCATACGCGTTTTTTGTGACAAAGCCTATCTCTCCTGCTATCAGCTCGTTGCCACGCCACAGTTCAACGGAATCCACGCTTACGGTATCGGGATTCTCGTGAATGTTTTTCAGTATGCGAGCTAATGGCGGAAAAAGCCAGGTGTCGGGATATGTATGTATCAGCTCCGAGAGACAAAGGTCGAAATTCCTGTTGAAGCAGAGAGTACAGCCAGCGAACTTGCCCCTAACCCACTTCGCGAACTTCTTCGATACGTGGAAATCCTCGGGACGGATAAGGAGTTTTTTGGCGTGGTAGCGTACGGTTGGAGTGGCGCGGTAGATTCCCTTGCCGTAAGATTGAAAAACGAAATCAAGGAAAGACTCGCATTCACTCTGCGCCAACACATAATCGTCCATATCGACACTTCTGAAGACCCTTCCACGCATAGCCATAGGATAATAACCAAGTTCCAGGGCACGGCGAATGGTTGCCTCATCAAAAGAGGTCATCAGCGCGTCCTCATACAAGGTTTCCATTATGGCCTTCTCAAAATCATCGTCGTGCTGAAAGAAAAACTTCACCTCATTGAAATTCTCCTCCAGCCCATTGCGAAGATTGTCCAGATCCTCTACGGACTGAACATTGAAGGCATTCTGCCTGAAAACTATCTCGAAAATGTCGTCGATTTCCATAATTATTTGCCCAACATATTTTTTATTACTTCCAAAAACTCTACAGTATCATTTCTAAAATCATCAACCTCATCTCGAGTAGCGGTAAAAGACACATCATAGTCCGCCTTGTCCCTAAGAGTCTCTAACTGAGCAAAAAGACGGCTGTACTTTTGATCAATTTTATTGGAAAGAATATAATACTGTCCCAACAATGCCTTGGCTCCTCTATGAGATTTTATCGAAAGCCCATCCTTGATGAACAATGCCGAAAGAGCATAAAAAACCGAATAATAAATTCTATTGGCAGCCATTCCCCATTTACCACTTTGGGCGCAAAAATCCATATCGGAAAAACAATTAACGGATTTCTCCCAATACAAATCAATCAGATTCTTTCTATTTTCATCACTTAGCCCCATAAATCACCTTTTTATCAGTTTGAATATTAGTATAATAAGGAGTCTGAAGGTTCTCCAAATTTTGCCACTCAGCAAATGAATACAATTGAGGACTAACGTCTGCGCTATTTTGGAAACCAAGTTCTACAAACGGATAACCATAGTCATCAAAATCGTTGCGGCGGATTTTGTCCTTATTCAGCAATATCAGCAAGTCCCAATCGGAAAACTCGTTGAAATCGCCACGCGCACGCGAACCATACAGCCACACCTTGCTACCCTCGGGCATAATTTTAATGGCGAGGTTCTGCAACATTTCAAATGTAAGAGTGTCGTTGGTATTCATATTCCGAGAATTTGTTTCCACAAAAATAAATATAATAACACATTTCTACAAAAAAAATGTTTATCTTTGAAAAAAATTACATTATGATTCTCAGTACCGAAAAATGCGATATAAAGAAATGGATTTCCGAAAACAGGGACGTTGATTCCGTTGAATTGATCGGAAAGATTAATGCAGATGATATCAGGAAATATGACGAAATTCTGAAATTGCCGTCGTTGAAAACAATTGACATCACCAAGGCCAATGTTTATTTTTCAGACAATAGGGCTTGGAGAGCCTATATGTCTGATTTCAAATCCTTTTGCGAACCCATTCCTGTTATCGTGAAATTGTTCTCCAATTCCAAATACGCCCGCAGATTTATCATCAACGAGGGAATGATAACATCGGACGACAAGAGTGTTCTGATACATCAGCCTGATAGTGAAAAGATTATAATTGCAAGGGGAACAAAGATTGTTGGCTGTTGGGCTTTTTATGGCTATAAATCCAAGAATATTATTATTCCTGATACAGTTACGGAAATCGGCGACGACGCTTTCGGCGATTGCGATTATATGGAAGAAATGACAATTCCAAATTCAGTTACCAAGGTGGGAAAATCCAGTTTTGCACATACTTATGCCCCAAGAATCACTGTATCAGATAACATAGAAGTTTTTCCAGAGGAATGTTTCCATTGTTGCTTATTGGCTAATTTGCCGAGAAAACTTAAGAGAATAGAATACGGCAATGCAATAGAAATGGATTGCAACAATGTGGTTTTGCCTCCCAACACGGAATATGTGGGAAGTTGGGCATTCCATTACATCTTCAAATTCCATTTTCCGGCCAGCGTGAAATACATCGCCGATGATTTCTATTATGACGACATAGATGACCGTGAAATGGAAGTCAAGATATCAATCGACAAAAATAATCCTTATCTTTTTGTTACTGAGGACGGGAAAATCGGTCACAAAAAGGTAGACGACAAGGTAATAAAAAAGGATTTTTCTGACTTAGCAATAGATTATGTATCAGACGAGAACATCCGCAAACATCTGAAGAAAAACATTGTACTTTCTCCTACGGAAATGTTGCAACTGGATATGCCTCGCCCGAGACATCTGAACGCCGACGCAGTTTCTTTTACAACGACCTGGCAAAAACTTCAATCCTTACAGATTCGGAAAGGGATTTGCTGAATTTTTTAATAGAGAGAAACCTCCTCGTCTGGGAACAACTACATAGCAATAATGAGGATAAATATTTTGTAGTCTATGGAATCAACGGCTCTGAGAAAACAATATTATCCAGACAAAAATATACTCACAAATGCAATAACTATATAATTGAAAACAAGTTATATTTTGATTACGACAAGATTATCTGCAAACAATACTCCGAATCAGACCCCGACGCACAAAATGTTCTCGGTCAGTATGAATACAACAAAGAGAGAATGTGCATAAATAATGTCTCATTCATTCTGCCCCCAATACCTGAAAAATACGCTGGCATATTGGGAAAAGCAAACATCATTAGAGATATCATCAAAAAAATCTAAATCAAAATAACCTCCCGACCCCGGAGGGGACTTTCGGGCCGACACGCAGGTCGTCCCCTACAAAAAATTACATTATATTATTAAGCGCGGACACATAGGTCCGCGAAAACAGATTACGGGGTGGCAAAATCTGTCTTGGAGGGCCTATGTGCCCGACTCTCATTTTTATATGGCATTTGTAGGGGCCGACCTATGTGTCGGCCCGAAAAGCAAAAAAATTTCTCTCCTTTTTATTGCATCATTTAAGTATTTTTTGTAATATCGCAATCGGATTTTTAAGTAAAATACTTATCTTTTTAAAAGCTATATGAAAAAACAACTGAAGAAAGTGCTCGTGCTTGGTTCGGGCGCTTTGAAAATTGGCCAGGCTGGTGAGTTCGACTACTCTGGCTCTCAGGCCCTTAAGGCTCTGCGCGAGGAAGGCATCAAGTCGGTACTCGTAAACCCAAATGTGGCAACTATCCAGACTAGCGAGGGTATTGCCGACAAGGTTTATTTCCTGCCTATCACTCCTTATTTCATTACCGAGATCATCAAGAAAGAGCGTCCCGACGGCATTATGCTGGCCTGGGGTGGTCAGACTGGTTTGAATGTGGGTACTGCGTTGTATCAGAGCGGTGTGCTCAAGGAGTACAGCGTGGAGGTGCTCGGCACAAGCGTGGAGGCCATTATGAACACCGAGGACCGCGACCTCTTCGTTAAGGAGTTGAACAAAGTGGACCTCAAGGTTCCTGTATCTCAGGCCTGCGAGACTATGGACGAGGCCATTGCCGCCGCCCGAAAGATCGGTTACCCAATTATGATCCGCTCGGCTTACGCTCTCGGCGGTCTCGGCTCTGGCGTTTGTCCCGACGAGAAGACTTTCATCGAGATTGCAGAGTCAGCTTTCACTTTCGCGCCTCAGGTATTGGTTGAGGAGTCGCTGAAGGGATGGAAGGAGATTGAGTTTGAGGTAATCCGCGACGCCAACGACCACTGCTTCACCGTAGCCTCAATGGAGAATTTCGACCCTCTCGGAATCCACACCGGCGAGTCTATCGTTGTGGCTCCTACCTGCTCTCTGCGCGACGACCAGGTGAAAATGCTTCAGGACCTTGCCGTTAAGTGCGTCCGTCACCTTAATATCGTGGGCGAGTGCAACATTCAGTACGCTTTCAATGCTGAGACCAACGACTACCGTATCATCGAGATCAATGCGCGCTTGTCGCGTTCTTCCGCTCTGGCATCAAAGGCTACCGGATACCCATTGGCTTTTGTGGCCGCCAAGATTGCCCTCGGATACACTCTCGACCAAATTGGCGAAATGGGCACTCCAAACTCGGCTTACGTGGCTCCGTCGCTCGTCTATATGATTTGCAAGATTCCTCGCTGGGACCTCACAAAGTTCGTGGGTGTCAGCAGAAAAATCGGCTCTTCAATGAAGTCTGTGGGCGAGATTATGTCTATCGGACGCTCGTTTGAGGAAATGCTTCAGAAGGGTCTCCGTATGATTGGTCAGGGAATGCACGGTTTTGTGGGCAACGACCACACCAAGTTCGACAACCTCGACGAGGAGCTCGCAAACCCAACCGACCTCCGCATTTTCGCTATTGCTCAGGCTCTTGAGGACGGCTACACAGTGGCCCGCATCGAGGAGCTCACCAAGATTGATCCTTGGTTCATAGAGAGAATGAAGAATATCGTGGACTACAAGCACAAGCTTGAGGGCTACAACACCATAGAGGAGATTCCTGCCGACGTAATGCGTCAGGCCAAGATCTGGGGATTCTCTGATTTCCAGATTGCCCGCTTCGTTCTCAAGAACAAGTCAGGCAATATGGAGAAGGAGAACCTCGCAGTACGCGCCTACAGAAAGAAACTCGGCATCCTCCCTGCCGTAAAGCGCATCGAGACCGTGGCAAGCGAGCATCCCGAACTCACCAATTATCTCTATATGACATACGCCGTAGAGGGTCACGATATCAACTACTACAACAACGAGAAGTCTGTAATCGTGCTTGGATCAGGTGCTTACAGAATCGGCTCGTCGGTAGAGTTCGACTGGTGCTCGGTAAACGCTATCAACACCGCCCGCAAGCTCGGCTACAAGTCTATAATGATCAACTACAACCCTGAGACAGTATCTACCGACTACGATATGTGTGACCGTCTCTACTTCGACGAGCTCTCGTTTGAGCGCGTGCTCGACGTTATCGACCTCGAGAGCCCACGTGGCGTTATCGTATCAGTAGGTGGTCAGATTCCTAACAACCTGGCTATGAAGCTCCACCGTCAGAGCGTTCCAATCCTCGGCACAAGCCCTGTATCTATCGACCGCGCCGAAAACCGTGGCAAGTTCTCCGCAATGCTCGATCAGCTCGGCATCGATCAGCCAAAGTGGAGCGCATTGACCTCTATGGACGACGTTAAGAAGTTCGTTGACGAGGTGGGATATCCTGTTTTGGTTCGTCCTTCATACGTGCTCTCGGGCGCCGCAATGAACGTATGCCACACCGACGAGGAGCTGAAGCGCTTCCTCGAAATGGCAAGCGAGGTAAGCAAGGAATACCCAGTAGTAATCTCTCAGTTTATGACTGAGACCAACGAGATAGAGTTCGACGGCGTGGCTCAGAACGGCGACGTTGTGGAGTACGGCATCAGCGAGCACATCGAGTATGCCGGCGTCCACTCGGGCGATGCCACCATCCAGTTCCCACCCCAGAAGCTCTATGTCGAGACCGTGCGCCGCATCAAGAAGGTGGCCAAGAAGATTGCCGCCGAGCTGCACATCTCTGGTCCATTCAACATCCAGTTCATGGCCCGCGACAACGACATCATGGTCATCGAGTGCAACCTGCGAGCCTCACGCTCGTTCCCATTCGTCTCAAAGGTGCTCAAGCTCAACCTCATCGAGCTGGCATCCAAGGTCATGATGGGCCTGCCCTACGAGCGCCCCACCAAGAACGAGTTCGACCTCGACTACGTGGGCATCAAGGCCTCGCAGTTCTCGTTCTCGCGTCTGCAGAAAGCCGACCCTGTGCTGGGCGTAGATATGTCCTCCACGGGCGAGGTGGGCTGTCTGGGCGACGATAC
>JAZQPB010000361.1:0-7191 GCA_045628165.1 Bacteroidales bacterium
ATCGCAAAAACAAGAATTGATTTTGTGGATAATAATGGCAATTCTCTCAAGAACTTCGAAGACGATGATTTTTATAAAGGTCTGATACACAACTTAATTATAGTGCAGATTCCATTATTGCCTTCCAAGCCAAAGCCACACGTTGAGCGTATTCTCTCAATCTTCAACCATAGCGAAATGTTCGAGCAGGAAAAACAACTTATCCAAATCGACGACCTCGACGACTTGGAGGATTACAAAATCATTGCCCGTCGTCTTGCCTTGGCCGCCGTTGATAAGGAAGTCCGTAAACGAATGAATATGGAAGACGACGCCAAGCACGAACTCGACCTTTGGAAGGAGGAATACGAGATGAGGATTAAGAATGCAGAGGCCAAAGTTTACAACATCGCCAAGTCGCTAAAAGCCTCCAACATTCCAATCGAAGTAATCATTCAATCAACCGGCCTTTCAGCTGATATCATCAATAAACTATAATATTAGTCCAAAAAAACACTTTAAAAACCAATACCCCCGAAAGTATTTTTTCCTACTTCCGGGGGTATTTTCTAAAAAAGAACAGAATTTATTCTCAACTATGCTTGAACACTAATATTGATTTACTTAATAAAAATGCATTCAAATTCTTTACCATTATAAGTCCAGGAATCATCCACATCGAGTCCGCCTTTGTGAACTCGCTTGAAATGAACTACGTCCTTCGAGCCGTCCTTCCAAGTTACAATGAAATCGTCGTCGAAATTGTCGGCTCCATCAAACTCTCCCAATTCAATGTAATATTCACCGAAATGGGGTCTTCCTTCATACTCATACTGCCTCAATTTGATGCCATCATAATAAGGCATATAAGCTTTGGAAAGGGAAGACTGTAACTTAAACGTCTCTACACGCCCCTTGAACTCAATGGAAAGACCATCGGCAGCAAAGTTTGCTGACGTGGAATCCAGAAGGTCATCGCCATTGGAGTTTTGAGCACGGAAATGAAATACGATAGGATACCAGTCTATTATCAAATCGTTTCTGAAATCCTCTTTTTGATCCTTCCCCTTCTCAACGGCATGTCCCCTATCCGTTCCAATCTCTTCTCCTTCGCTTTCTTTGTCACAGGAAACTACTGATGCCAAAAGCGATAAAAGCATCAATCCCATCATAATTTTTTTCTTCATTTTCTTTAATCGTTTATCTTTAATCTTTAAACTTTCCACTTTAAACTTTCCTCACAGCAATCCCGCTATCTCACCATCAAACGAGCTTGGCTTGTTGGCTGGCTCGAATCTCTCCACAACGTTTCCGTTCCTGTCAACGAGGAATTTCGTGAAGTTCCATTTGACATCCTGAGAGAATCCGCCGTACTCGTTTTTCAGGAATGAGAAAAGCGGATCGGCGTTTGGGCCGTTCACTTCGATTTTCTTGAAAAGGCGGAAGGTAGTGTGATATTTCAGCGAGCAGAATTTCTGAATCTCGCTCTCGCCGAGTGGCGATTGGTTGTTGAACTGATTGCAGGGGAAATCCAGAATCTCGAAACCGCGATACTGATATTTCTCATACAGGCCCTGCAAACCCTCGTACTGAGGTGTAAAACCGCAGTCGGTGGCTGTATTCACAATCAGCAAAACCTTGCCCTTGTAGTCGCTCATTTTCACTGAGTTGCCCTTGGCGTCCTTTACAACGAAATCGTATATAGTCATAATAAATTCTGATAAAATGTTTCAGCAAATATAAATAAATTCCCAGACTTTTAGTAATTTTGCATCAGAAATTTAAGACAAAAAATGATAAAAGCATTATTTTTCGATATCGACGGCACACTTGTGTCGTTCAATACCCACGAGATTCCGCAAAGCACCGTGGATGCCATCCGCTTGGCCAAGCAGAACGGAGTAAAGGTATTCATCTCAACAGGCAGGCCCAAGGCCTTCATATCCAGCCTCGAGAGCATCGAGCCATACATCGACGGCTACATCACCAACAACGGCGCCTGCTCCTTCATCGGCGATACAATCATCAACAGCAATCCCATAAGCAAGGAGGACGTTGATATCATCTACCAGTACGCCATGGACCACGACCACCCGATGATAATAATGGGCAACGAGGATTTCGCAATCATCAACAACTACGACATCGTTTACTCAATATTCTACGGCGAGCTGAGAATCCGCGTGGATAGAAATATTGTATCAGCTGATACAGTGATGAAAAAGGACATCTACCAGATGACTATGTTTTTGGATCCAGTGGAGGAGTTGCAGCTGATGGCAAAAGTAAAGCACGTGACCTCTGGACGCTGGTGTCCCGACTTCACCGACATCACCGACCAGAGCGCCGACAAGGGCAAGGGGCTCGAGAAAATGGCTGAATATCTCGGCCTGAAAATCGAGGAGACAATGTCGTTTGGCGACGGCGGCAACGACATCCCAATCATCAAGCGCGCCGGCATTGGCGTGGTGATGGGCAACGCCACCGACGAGGTAAAGCAATTCGCCGACTTCGTGACAACATCCGTAGATGAGGACGGCGTGATGAACGCACTGAAGCATTTTAACGTAATATAACTATGAAAATTATTCTTGATGAATTCGACGCGCGTCGCATGGAGCGCCTCAATGCCACCATTCAGACCAATTCTGCAATTGCAGAGGCGTTGCAATCGTTTGTGGAAGTGAATCCCAAGTATGTGACAATCAGTCAGATTCAGGAATTTGTGGATGAATACGAGATGCTTCCCGAATTAGCCTACGCGATGATTCTGAGCACGGCCCTCGGATTCGACATCCACAAAAACAATGTCCATCAGGAACTTTTTCATGATTACATAGAGCCAAGTTTCAGCCAGCTGATGGCGAAAGATTTTGCGGACGATCCTTACCTGAAAAGCATCAAAATCACCGAGAAAAAGCTTGGGAATTTCGGCCTGACAACGCAGAAAATATCAGCCTGCGAGGCGTTGTATTTCAACGACTTGCACACGACTTCGGAGTTCCGTGAATATCCGAGAATAGGATTCTTCATGCAGGAAATGGAGTTCCCAACGATTACGGAAAACGGCAAAATTGTATCAGCTGTAAATCCGCTTACAATAAACAGCACCCAGACCGCCATAGAAAACGCCCATGGAAAAGTTCTATGCTGTGGACTTGGAATGGGATATTTCGCCGTAATTGCGTCAGGCAAAAAATCCGTTGAAAAAATTACGGTTTTAGAGAAATCTCAGGATATAATCGATATTTTCAAATCCGAAATTATACCGCAGATTCCTAACGCACACAAAATAGAAATCATAAATGCCGAACCGTTGGAAGCCATAGAAAAAACAGCCTCACCCCTGCCCTACGACTACATTTTTTCCGATACTTGCGACCTGAAAACATATCTGAAACTCCGCAAGTTAGGATGCGAATTCTCTCGCGAGAAACTTTTAGAATCAGAAATCAGGAAAACTATCTTCGAGCAATTGTATGCCATTTATAAAAAGCCAACCGAAGGCGGAAAAGAGATTAGAAGTTATCGGGAAGTGGTTGAGATGCTGAATGATAAGTAACGGGAGGAATATTATTTAAAATAGTCACAAATTACCAAATATGACGAGCCAAGGCGCTAACCTTAGGAGCCATAATCATAACATCTGGAAAGCCTGTAAAATCCTTGCAATTATTAGTTACTATAACATCACAACTAAATTTTTTCGACAAAACAAAATGAATATTGTCCTCAATATCTTCACCTCCGTCAACAAAACCTTCCAAAATATCTTTGGAATCAAGACTGATAATCGAAAAATGCGATAGAATATATTTAATTGCAGAAATAGTCTCGGATTTCGAAAAAGCCTTTCGTGTAGCCTTTTTAGTCTGCAAATTGGTTATGGTCTGAACAATAGCCAAGGTTGACGTGAAAAGCCTATCTTTTGTTCTTTTCTGAAAAAGATAATTCAAGGCTTTCACGTCAGATTGTTGACCTGTACAATAATTAATCAATACATTGGTGTCAACATATATATTTAAATAAGCCCTACCACCCATTATTTAAAATAAAGATGAGTGAAAGTTGCTTTCTCTTCGTCATTAACGAGTTCTATATTTGAAACTGTAAAATGCTGTCTAAACAAATCATACAATACTGCCTTAGACAACTCTGCCCTCTTCAATATAAGGTCAAACAGTTCCTTTTCTAAAACTTTCTTTTCCATAATTCTTCACATTAATGAGATAAAACAACTTTGCCATCCACAAAAAGCGGGGCGAATTTTTCCAATTCCTCTGGAGTGAGAAGGTCAAGATTTCGGTTGATGAAATCCTCGCGACCTTCGCGATAAAGTTCTTTCAGGGTCTTACCATTCTTCTTGAGTAGTAATTCCAAAAGTCGCTTGCGGTCCTCCATCACGAGCTTATATTTTTCTTTTGACATTGCCATAATCTCAATATTTTTAATTCTTTGCAAATATATCCAAATTTTTTCTACAATACAACAATAATAAAAGAAAAAATTACGAATTACTGATTCCTTCATTAGAAAAGCAATTCGTAATCCGTAATTCGTAATTACTTCACCCTCAGGCAGAAAATCTGATTTCCACGGCTTCCGATTATCACCTTGTCGCCGATTACGAGGGGCGATGCCTCGAAGTTCTGGCCAACAAGTTTCTTGCAGAGCATCTCGCCCGTAAGTCCGTTGAAGAGATAGACATATCCGTGAGTATCGGCAGTGAAAACATACTGCTCATCTTTGTCATTCATAATGCTTACAGGACTGCTCCACGAATAGCAGTTTAGCTTGGTCTCGTAAATCATCCTACCAGTCTTCTTGCTGAGTGCTATGAAATGGCCGTTCTGAGCACCGCGCTCGTTATCTACACGGTTCACGAAGAGAAGGCTGTCGCAGTTGCCGTGGCCGAGAAGCGGAGTGGCGTAGAAACCGCCGTCGAAATGCTTGCTTCCTGCATTGTGCTTGGCCGATGATTTCTCGTAACACCAAACCTCCTCGCCTGTCAATCCGTTGATTTTCACGAGTCGGCCCTTGCCGTCGCCCTGCTGCTTATCCACCTCGCATCCGCTATATAAATAAGGTATGCCGTCCTCCTCGTCGATTACGATGGTGGCGTCGCAGTCGTCGATGTTGTCGTAATGCCATACAGGTTTCATTGTCACGAGATTGACACACAGCACGTTGCCACCGTTGTCGGCGAAATATCCGTAGTTGTGGTAAACCGACATCGATGATTCCATACCCTCGGCGCGTGTGGTTCCCTTGATACGGTAGCGCATCTTGGAGTGAATGCGTTCCTCGCCATCAGCTGCATAATACTTGTATAAAATTCCATTTTCGCCTGGTCGGAAAAGGAAATCGCCCACGCGTATAGGCGACGAGTCGAACGCGCCCCAGCCTCGCCAGGCCCAGCCGTCGGAGCCATACATATTAATAATGTTGTTTGTGAAAAGATCGACCGTCAGGTGACCGAAAGGCTGACCATTGGGAACTCCCTGACCTACATAAAGACGACCGTTCATCGTAGGGTCTATGGAAATGGTTCCCTTGATGGGGTTGCCTACGTCGATGGAGTTTCGTGTAGCCTTGCCATTGTCGGGATTTATGAAATAGACTCGGCTGGCAAGCGATCCCACGATAATCTCGTGCTGGCTGAAATTCTTTGTAAGTTGTTTGTTATCAGCTGATATGCGCTGATATATACTGTCTGGCCAATATATATGGAGGGGCTGACCAGTCCAGCCATTGCCTCCACCCCACTGTCCGAAGGATGTCCTGCGGTTGTCGGCGTCGGTCGAAAACTGCCAGACAATTTCCACGCTGTCAGGCACTCCCGAAACTTTTCCGCCAAACTCTGCCCTGCGCCAGGGATCGCCGCGGAATGTGAGCACGCCATCCACATCGGCGTATAGGCTCTGCAAATTCCCGAGGTCGCCAGATGTTACGGTATCTATCACAAGTACCTCATATTCAAGGCGATTGACCGACGGATACGATGTATCGGGAAGCATTACGTCCTGTATGCAGGCTGGCACGATGGTGGAATCCGCAATGGTGGAATCTGATGATGGCAAATTGGAGGCTCCGCTTGATGGCGCATTGCACCCGGCAAACATTGCCAAAGCGGCTAAGGATGTTAGAATTTTCATAATTGGTTTCTGAATTTTTTAGGTAATAAGTGCAAAATCTGAGCCATATTGATAGTAATAAGCGCAATAGCCGATACGCAAAAATCGTAAATGCAAAATTATCCAAAAAATATTCAAGTCATTTAACAATTAATTAAGAAATATAGTTTAACTTTGCAGTGTAAAAAAATTTAAACAAAACAATATTCACAATAAACCGCTATAAACCAAATTAAAAATTATGGCAAACAGTTTAAAAATCGAAAATTTGGATCAGGTGGTAGTGAGATTCTCAGGAGACTCTGGCGACGGTATGCAGCTGGCCGGAAACATCTTCTCAACAATCTCTGCCACAGTAGGTAACAGCATCAGCACATTCCCTGACTACCCAGCCGACATCCGTGCTCCACAGGGCTCGCTCACAGGCGTTTCGGGTTTCCAGGTACACATTGGCGCAGGCAAGGTATACACCCCAGGCGACCTCTGTGACGTACTCGTAGCAATGAACGCGGCAGCGCTCAAGACTCAGTATAAATATGCAAAGCCTAATGCAACCATCATCATCGATACCGACAGCTTCAAGAAGGCCGACCTCGACAAGGCCGCATTCGCTACTGAGGACTACCTCGGCGAGATGAACATCGATCCAGACCGCGTTATCCAGTGTCCTCTCTCTACAATGGTGAAGGACTGCCTCCAGGATTCTGGTATGGACAACAAGGCCATCCTGAAGTGCCGCAATATGTTTGCCCTCGGTTTGGTTTGCTGGTTGTTTGACCGTGACCTCGAGATCGCATTCAACTTCCTCAAGGAGAAGTTCGCCAAAAAGCCAGGCGTTGCCGAGGCTAATATAAAGGTGATCCAGGCTGGTTACGACTACGGACACAACACTCACAGCTCTGCAATGAATGTTTACAGAATCGAATCTAAGGAGAAGGTGAAGGGCCGCTATATGGACATCACCGGAAACAAGGCCACAGCATACGGTATGATAGCCGCCGCTGAGAAGGCCGGTCTCCGTCTCTACCTCGGTTCTTATCCTATCACCCCTGCTACCGACGTTCTCCACGAGCTCTCT
>JAZQPB010000362.1:0-2453 GCA_045628165.1 Bacteroidales bacterium
TAAAAAGAAAGCAGAAAAGGTAGATGGATAGCGGGCGGCGCGCCGCCCGCTATCCATCTACCTTTTCTGCTTTCTTTTTATTAAAAAAAACGAACCATCCACGTAGCGTTGGCCCCACGGGGCCGACAATATCAATAAAAAGAACACCCAAAATGAGATAATGGCGAGTTATCATCATATCTCGCCATTAACTCAGAAAAACTGAGATTTTGGCGAGTTATCATTCACTATTTTGCCCAAAGTCGTCAAATTATCAACTTTTGGCAAAATAAGCATCAACTAAATTGCCAAAAGTTGCATTTTTAAGAGATTTTGGCGAGTTATCATTATCATAACTCGCCATCAACTCGAAAAAATTGAGATTTTGGCGAGTTATCATTATCATAACTCGCCATTAACTCGAAAAATCTGAGATTTTGGCGAGTTATATCCGTAAAAAAGTTGCAGGAATGAGAAAAACAACCTATATTTGCGACATAAAAAAAGACCTCACAATGAACATAATAGGACGCAAAAACGAAATAAAAAATCTGGAAGAGCTTTATCAGAGCGACCAATCAGAGTTTGTAGCAATATATGGCAGACGCCGTATAGGCAAGACATACCTGATAAGGGAACTGTTCAAAAGCCGCTTCACATTCTACCACACAGGACTTTCTCCGTTCGACCAATACGACGGAAATCTAATGCACAATCAGATAAAGGCTTTCTACAACAGCATGGCTCATTATGGACTGGAACCAGAAGAAAAACCGATGAACTGGCTGGAGGCATTCTTCATGCTCGAAAGAGCCCTTACGAAAATCGACGAAGGCCAGCGCATGGTAATATTCATAGACGAATTGCCTTGGATGGACACTCCCAAATCGCTGTTCATAATGGCATTGGAGCATTTTTGGAACAGTTGGTGCAATTACAGAGACAATGTCCTATTGATAGTTTGCGGTTCGGCAACCTCATGGATGGTCCACAATCTGACAAACAACGTGGGTGGTCTGTACGGCCGACTTACCGACCACATAAAACTTGACCCTTTTACACTAAGTGAATGTGAGGAATTCTTCAAAAGCAAGGGCATCACTATGAGCAAGTATGAAATAACGGAGACATATATGGCTTTAGGAGGAATTCCAATGTATCTTGAGCAATTCAAGAAAGGCCTTAGCGTGGCCCAAAACCTTGACAAAATCATATTCAACAAAAACGCCAAACTCAATCAAGAATTCAAAAGGCTGTTCGGGTCACTATTTATAAATCCTGAAGCCTACGAAAACGTTATAAAAGCAATCGCAAAAAAAAGAAGCGGATGCACCAGAAACGAGATTATTGAAGCAATGGGTACATCAACAGGAGGTGGCATATCCAAGATAATCGAAGCATTGCAGGAAAACGACTTCATCATAAACTACAAACCATACGGCACCAAGAAAACTGTAAAATACAAACTTACAGATCCATTCTGCCTGACATGGTTGCAATTTATGTCGGACGGCAAAGCCAAAGAAAACTTTTGGGAATCCAACTACAATTCCCCTGCATTAAACACTTGGCGAGGCATTGCGTATGAGAATGTATGCTTCAACCATATAAACGAAATAAAAGAAGCTCTGGGCATAAAGGGCATACTAAGCACCGAACAGCCATTGATAATCTATGACGAAGACGGCAAGGCAGAAACTCAGATAGATATGCTCATTATGAGAAACGACAACGTGACAAACCTGTGCGAGATAAAATTCTGCAACGACGAATACTCGATAGAAGAACTCTACTGGCGCAAAATAAATGGCAGAACCGAGAAACTGCTTGAGAAACTATCGAAGAAAGCCTCAGTTTACATAACATTTATCACCACATTCGGTGTAAAGCGAAACATGTATTCCGGCATAGTCCAGAACTCAGTGACGATGGAGGATTTGTTTTTGTAATTTTATTTGTTACTTTCAATAATTACAACTAACTTTGCGGTGTATATACATTTTAATCAATAGATACCCATGGAAGAAGAACTCCGCTATGGACAGCGCGGTGTATCCGCCTCTAAGACAGAGGTCCACAACGCAATCAAGAATATCGACAAGGGCGTTTTCCCAAACGCCTTCTGTAAGGTGGTTCCAGACATTCTGGCTGGCGACCCAGAATATTGTGTAATCATGCATGCCGACGGCGCGGGCACCAAATCGTCCCTCGCATACGCATACTGGAAAGAGACCGGCGACCTCTCGGTTTGGAAAGGCATCGCTCAGGACTCGCTCATCATGAATGTGGACGACCTCATCTGCGTGGGCGCCACCGACAACATCCTCGTAAGCTCTACTATTGGCCGCAACGCCAACGTGATTCCAGGCGAGGTAATCTCTGAAGTAATCAACTCTACCGACGCCCTGATGGCACAGCTCCGCAGCTACGGCATCGAGATCTACGGAACAGGCGGCGAGACTGCCGACGTAGGA
>JAZQPB010000363.1:0-3833 GCA_045628165.1 Bacteroidales bacterium
TACTGTGCGGGAAGTCCAGTTGCCGTGGCTGTCGAGTTTCTGATTGGTGACGTCGATCTCCTCAGGCTCGCCAAGTTCGGTGTCATCGCCCATATCCTGGCCAAACTGCGAGATATATTTGACAGGAAGCATTGTTACATAATCCATATCAGCGCTGGTCTCGGTGATGTCGCCGCCCTCGTCGAAACTCTTCTCGGTGAATACATATCCGTGTACCCAGGTGTATTCGCGGTAAGTGTATGGAGTCGACATCGTGACAATCTTTCCAAACTTGTCTTTGGTATAGTAAATGCCGTCGTCGCCCTCCTGCCACTCCTCGGGACGCGGGGCGAATGGATTCTTGCCGCCAATCTTTACGAGATTGCCTTCGCGGTCAAACTCCAATGTGTAACGGAGGTCGTCAATCTTTTTCACCGGACCCGCTGCCTCGAAGAATGCGAGGTCGAACGAGGCGTATCCGTCGGGGAGCAATTGTGGCTCGTCGTAATAGACGATGTGTCTCATCTCGTCCCACTGGTTGTCGGCGCGGCGCACAGTCCAGTTGCCGTGGCTGTCGGTCTTGGTGTATTGGAATGTTACCGAGCGGTCGGATTTCTCATCGTCGTCGGCCAGCGAATAGTCGTGGTAGTCTATCGACGAGATCCTTCCCTCGCTGTCGTAATTATATAGGGCGTCTTCGCCCATGCTCTCCTCGCAGGCGCTGAAGCCCTCAATTCTGCCGTCTTTCCATTTGTAGTCTGTGGCGCCCTCATAGAAGTTCTCGCTGACTATCTGACCATTCTTGCGGCGCATTCCGCCAATCTCCAGGAATATCATACCGTCGCCGGCCACAATACGTGTTGGGTAATCGTCGGAGAATGCGTCGATTCCGTTCACGCTCAGCACATTGCCATCGCGGTCGAAATCCACGCGGCTGTATCTGCCTGTGTGGATTGTCTTTACGGGGCCTTTCACATCATAGAATACCATGTCGGGAGTCTGCCTGCAGGCCTCATCGCTTGTTGGTTCGGGTTCAGCGGCAACCTCGGCTACGGATGCGCTGTCGGCGGCTGTGTCCGATGTCGCCGAGTTGTTGTTGCCAGCGCCGCAGGATGCAAGCATCAGTGCAGCTAACGGCCCTATAAAAAGGATTCCTCTTTTCATAATAAAAAATATATGTGTTAGTAATAATAATTTTTGTGGTCAGCTGACCAGGCAGAACCTATGCCCTGCCGCCCTTGCCGCCCTTGATGCCGAGGAAGATGCCGAGGCCTGCCAGGATGCCGCCCAAAACCCACGCATCCTTCTTTACCTGATTTGAGAACTTCTTGCCGTATTTGCAGAAGTTGGCGAAATGCTCGCAGTTGTTGAATATCAGGCTGTACTCGCCCTTGCCCTTGCCCACAAACGAGAGGGCTCGGCGCACTGTCTCATCAGCTGAAAACGCATCCTTGCGCAGCTTGTCGGCCTTCACCTTGTCGCCGTTGGCAAACTCCTCCAGCGTGGAGATTACTATCATCGCCTTCTCGGTGTTGTTCTCGTCGCCGGGCTCGCCCTGATAGTTCACCACCTTGCCGTCGCCGATGTAGACTCCGAAATGGCGGTATGTGATTATTCCAAGCTTCCATCTCCGGGCGTATATCACGTCGCCGGGATTAAAATTATCAACCATATACGTATATTATTAGTTTTCGGTCGCAAATATACATTTTTCAGCTGAAAAACAAATGATTCGGAAACAAAAAATATATTGCCATTAGCTGAAAATATAACAATTAATTCATTTGTAAATCAAAAAAATATACATATCTTTGCGCACTTGTTATTTAAAAAGAATTTATGGTTTAACACTTTAAAAAATTTACCCAAATTGAAACAAGAGCCCGAGGGTATCATTGCGCTACAGGACATCACCAAGCAGTTCGAGGACGGCAAGGTTGTGCTCAATGATATAAATTTGAACATCAAGCGTGGAGAGTTTGTCACGCTTCTTGGACCATCAGGTTGTGGCAAGACCACTCTATTAAGACTTATTGCCGGTTTCGACAATCCCACCACCGGCAAGATTTTCCTCAATGGCCAGGACATCACGTCCGTGCCTCCGCACAAGCGCCCTATGAATACCGTTTTTCAGAAGTATGCGCTTTTCCCACATCTCGACGTTTATGAAAACGTGGCTTTCGGCCTGAAGCTGAAACATGAGAAGACTGCCGACATCGACCGCCAGGTGGTTGATGCTCTGCATCTTGTAGGTCTCGACGGATTCGAGGACAGGGATATCAACAGCCTCTCGGGCGGCCAGCAGCAGCGCGTGGCCATTGCGAGAGCAGTAGTAAACAAGCCTGAAGTGCTTCTGCTGGACGAGCCGCTGTCGGCGCTCGACCTCAAGCTGCGCAAGGAGATGCAGCTGGAGCTCATGAGAATGCACAAGGAGCTGGGCATCACGTTCATATTCGTGACCCACGACCAGGAGGAGGCGCTCACCATGAGCGATACCGTGGTGGTGATGAACGACGGCGTGATCCAGCAGCAGGGCACTCCCAAGTTTATCTACGAGGAGCCGGTGAATACTTTTGTGGCCGACTTCATAGGCGAGAGCAACATCATCGAGGGCAAGATGCTGGCCGACTACAAGGTGCAGTTCTTCGGCAAGGATGTGGAGTGCGTGGACAAGGGCTTCAGCGAGGGCCAGGCCATCCACGTGATTATCCGCCCCGAGGATATCAAGCTCTCCAAGAACATGGAGATTGGTATCTGGCACGGCAAGGTGCTGGAGAGCATCTACAAGGGCATCCATTACGAGATGATGATAGAGGTGGCGCCGGGCTGCGTGCTCCAGTGCCAGAACTATGTGAACTTTGAGCCGGGCTCGGAGTGCAGCGTTGATATTCTTCCTACAGATCTTCATGTGATAGCCAGAAATGAATAAGATAATCGAATTCATCGGAAAGCGCAAGTCTTGGGCTATTCCGTATGCAATTGTGATGCTCATATTCATAATTGCGCCGCTGTTTATTGTGGCCTGGTACGCTTTTCACGATTCCGAGGGTGCCACCCTCCATCAGTTTGGAAAGTTTTTTACAGCTGATGACAGTACCGACTTCAATACTTTCATCTATTCCATAGGCATAGCGATGATTACCACCATTATATGCATCCTGATTGGCTATCCGGCCGCCTATTTCATGGCCGACCGCCAGTTCAAGACTCCGCAGGTAATGGTTCTGCTATTCATCCTGCCCATGTGGATCAACCTTCTTCTCAGGACATTAGCTACCGTGGCCCTGTTCGACTTCCTGCATCTGGATCTTGGCGAGGGCGCGCTCATATTCGGTATGGCATACAACTTCCTGCCGTTTATGATATACCCTATCTCCAATACACTCCAGAAGATGGACCCCTCGCTCAACGAGGCCGCCAGGGATCTCGGAGCCACTCCGGCCCAGGTGTTCTGGAAGGTGATTCTGCCTCTGTCGATGCCGGGTGTGTATTCGGGCATCCTCATGGTTTTTATGCCCACCATCTCCACATTCGCCGTATCCGAGCTCCTCACCATGAACAACATCAAGCTGTTCGGTACTGTTATTCAGGATAATATGAACACCGGCCTTCTCAACTACGGATCGGCCCTGTCGCTTATCCTTCTCATCATCATTGGTATCACATCATTATTTGGAGGCAAGGACGACAAATGAAAAAGTTAATAGCAAACGGATACCTCTGGGCTCTGCTGCTCGTGATGTATTCCCCAATATTCATCATATTGATATTCAGCTTCACCGATGCCAAGGCATTGGGCAGCTGGCATGGTTTCACCCTGGACCTCTACACCAACCTCTTCAAGGGAGAGGCCG
>JAZQPB010000364.1:0-2190 GCA_045628165.1 Bacteroidales bacterium
GTTGCTTGGGGTAAAGGGCTATGGCGCATTGTCCCGCAATGGTAAAAAGGAGTATCCGCGTTCTGTTCCAGTTGGTTACGAGACAATTGTGGAAATGTATCCGCTCGATTTTGAGGAATTTCTCTGGGCCAACGAAATGCCCGAAATGGTTATCAACCGCATAAGGGAATGTTTCGAGAATCTTACTCCTGTGCCCGAAGGCATTCATAGACGTATGCGTGATCTGCTTTTGCAGTATGCGGTAGTAGGTGGACTGCCCGAAGTTGTCAATAAGTTTGTTTTTACTCACAATATATCTGAAGTATCAGATATCCAGCACAATATAATTGATGAATATGAGGATGATATGGTGAAATATGCCAACGATTCCGACAAACCCCATATCCGTCAGTGTTTCGAATCAATTCCCAAACAATTGGCCAAAGACAACAAGAAATTTCAGTATTCTGTAATTAAGCCCGGGGCCAAGGCTTCCACATACGAGGGCAGCATTCAGTGGATAGAGGACGCTGGAATAGTGAACCGTTGTTATAATCTTACGCTTCCGGAACTTCCATTGAGCGGAAACGCCATTTCCGATTGTTTCAAGATGTATGTTGCTGATAATGGGTTGTTTGTCTCTATGCTCGACGAAGGTACTTCCGCTGACATTCTTCAGGGAAATCTTGGTGGCTACAAGGGTGCGATTTTCGAAAATCTTGTGGCTGATATTTTCGGGAAGATGAACAAGAAACTCTATTATTTTCGCAAGGAGTCTGGCTTGGAGGTGGATTTTGTAATGCGTTTCAGGGGGAGGGCTACATTGGTGGAGGTAAAGGCTAAATCAGGCAACACCAAAAGTTCTTCCACTATTCTCAATCATCCCGAGAAGTATCACGTTTCGCAGTGCATAAAACTGGGCGACTACAATGTGGGACAGTCTGCCAACAACGGTACAATAATCACATTGCCTCTTTATATGGCATTTCTGCTGAAGGAGGTATAACCGAAAAATGTAAAAACAAAAAAATACTAATTCATTATGAAAATCACTCTCAACAACGATTCCCAGATTCCGCAGATAGGCGTTGGAACCTGGACACTCAGAGACAACACCTGCGTAAACAACGTCCGTCTGGCCATTGAGGCTGGATTCCGTCACATAGACACTGCCCAGGGCTACGAAAACGAGGCGGAAGTAGGTCAGGGAATCATCGACAGCAAGATAGACCGCTCAGAGATATTCCTTACCACCAAGGTAGCCACCAACATTATGCGCCTCTCAGAAACCGAGATTGCCAAATCCATCGACGAGAGCCTCGCAAAACTCAAGACTCCATATCTCGACCTCCTGCTCATCCACTGGCCGGTAAAAGACCGCGTAAAAACCACTTGGCAGATTATGGAGGATTACGTCCGTCAGGGGAAAGTGAAATCTCTCGGAGTCAGCAACTTCAATCGTCATCACCTCGACGACCTTCTCTCATACGCACAGATCCGTCCCGTAATCAATCAGATAGAGGTTCATCCCTTTATGACTCAGGAAGAGAATATCGCCTACAACCGCTCGCTCGGAATCCAGATTCAGGCCTGGGGACCATTCGGGCAAGGCGATATCGACGTGGTTGGACATCCGCTCTTGAAATCCCTCGCCGTTAAATATTCCAAGACACCCTCACAGATAGTTCTGAGGTGGATAGTTCAGCGCGGACTCATCACCATTCCACGCTGCAAGCCCAACCACTTCGCCGAAAACCTAGAGATTATGCAGTTCTCGCTTTCTGAGGCCGATATGGAATCTATCAGCGCCCTCAACCAAAACCTCCGCTCCAACAAGAACAACGACCCCGAGAATTTTCCGTGGTAATTTCTGAAAGTTCAGAAAATGCTATTGTATTGTAAATTAACAATATAACTAAAAATTTGCGATTTATAATCTGCTGAAATGAGTAAAAATCAGAGCATTTCAGCAGATTATAATTTTTGTAAGGAGAAATTTTTTTGGGGATTGGGAGAATTTTTGTTAGATTTGTGGGAGAAAAATAATTTGGAAAATATGGGAACAGCAACATTACCATTGGAAAGTATCTGGCAATTGATTAATTCATTGTCAATCGACAACCGACGCTGGCTTAATGAGAAAATATCACAAAGCATTGCGGAGGAAGAGGAGTTGTTGAGAAACCGGATTCGGCAATCAGAAATTAGCAA
>JAZQPB010000365.1:0-6448 GCA_045628165.1 Bacteroidales bacterium
GGGAAAAAAGGATTAGTCATAATAAAAAAAATGACTCGCCCTCAGTTCTAACGGGAATGAAGACGAGTTCTGTTATCTTTTATCGCTGACTTAATTAAAGCAATTTGATTTTATCGATAGTGAGGCCTGTAGCCTTTGCAATAGTATCCAAATCAATGCCAAGAGTTTTCATATTTTTGGCAATCTCTACCGTAGCCTCTTTCCTTGCGCCCTCTATTGCGGAGCGCTCGGTGGAGATATCAAGCCAGTATTTGTTGTAAGCCTCAAGTTCGGCATCAGTATAGGCTGATTTTTCTACTATTTCAAGAGCCTCGGCAACTTCCTCATTGGCCAAAAGTTCAGGGTCAACGTCAACTGTCTCATCATCAATCTCTGTTAGAAATTTCAGCCAAAGGTCAGCAATCTTGTCTGCGCCTTTATCCGTCATAGGCTTTCCTAAATCCCTGTATTTCTGCAAATCAACAAAAATCAAAGAGATATCCTTATGAACATCAGTCGCATTGTGAGCATTGGTAAGGTAATATTCGTGGATATAATCATCTTGATTACTTTCTGCGGTTTCTATCTCAGACTCATTAACAAGACTAAGCGCATAAACCTCTCTCAACTGATCAAAGGACTCGCCCTTCTTGAGTTGATTGCTGTATGTATGAACGGCATTATAAAGCGCACGAGAAAAGAACGCAGAAGTCCAATAATTCTGCATCTCAACCACGAAGGTACGACCGTAATTGTCAGTACACTTCACATCAACAATGGAATATTTCTTATCGGTATTACCCGAATGATTCTCACCCGAAAGATATTTGACCGACGTAATCTTCATATCTTTAGGCAATGGCAACAACGCATTAAGGAGACTAATCACGAGATTCTCGTGCTCTCCAAACACCTTCTTGAAGGTTAAATCAGCCTTGGGATTAAGATACTTTGCCATAGTTTCGCGCATTTTATTGTTTGAGGCAAAGGTAAAAAGAAAGTTGGGAATTTGCAAAAAAAAATCAGCAACCAAGGGAGCAGGTCGAGGTTGCTGATTATATGATATCTGAAATCTTCCTATCCGACAATTGTGCCTTCAAAAAGCACAACATCTTCCTTCTGAATTTCTTTCAAGTCTTGCAATAAAAGATTGGGGATTTTTGACAATCTCCTCGCTTGATTCATTATCAACGTTTCATAAACATTTCTTACAAATCTGCCATTCGCAAACTGTTCTTTGGGCTCGGCAACTGCCTTTTTGAAAAATTCTTTTACTTTCGCCAAGGCATCAACTGACAAACTATAATCATCATTCTTACACATTTGCAATAAAATGAATTCCAATTCTTTCTCAGAATAATCATCAAATTCAATAAAAGTATTGAAACGAGACTTCAGACCAGGATTAGACTTAAAGAATGTCTTCATAGGCTCAGTGTAACCTGCTACAATTACAACCAAATCCTTTCGATAATCCTCCAATGCCTTGGTCAATTCTGTTAGACATTCACGTCCATAGGAATCGGAATGTTCGTTTTCAGTTATGCTATATGCCTCATCTATAAACAAAACACCGCCTTTTGCCGATTCAATAACTTTTTTCACCTTAAGAGCCGTTTGTCCCTGATAACCGGCAATCAAATCAGTTCGTGAAACTTCAACAAAATGACCTTTGGTTAGCAAGCCGATTTTCTTATATATTCTTCCCACTATTCTTGCTACCGTTGTTTTTCCAGTTCCGGGATTTCCTGTAAATGCCAAATGCAAGGTGCTCTTAGGAATCTTAAGACCGAGTTTTTCTCGTTGCTTCTGAATTGACTGATATGCAATTAAATCATTGACTTTGGATTTTACATTATCCAATCCGACAAGACCATTCAAATCCGATAACAATTCAGATAATGATCTATTGTCCTCATTATTATCATCGGAACACATCTCTCTGATAGTTTGATACCCAAAGAATTTTATCAAACTTTCATACAACTTTTTGGTTTGCTCAGAGTAACTAGAACGCCCAATAGTACTAAGCCAATTGAACATTTCCTGAATATGTTCCTTATCCTGATTGTCCAAAGCCTGCAACACAAGTCTATTAAATTTACCATCCAAATTGACTTTTTTATCCAATTCGGATGACAAATTCATAACCTCGCTTCTGAAAATATTGATCTCAATCATAAAATTCCAAACATTTTCAGCAAAACCAATATCAGCGAAATACCTGAAACTGAATAGGCTACAAACAATTTGGTGTTGGTTGATTGCTTGAAATTGAAATATTCTTCAAGCGATACTCCAATTCTGTCATTAGTATTAGCTGTATTAACAATTTTATCTTTTACAGAACATCCTTCTTGCAATTTATTAATAGAACGTTCCAAAGCAAGATACTTCTGATTAAAGTCATTCTCGTCATTTAACAATCTTTGGATCGTAGTTTTCAAGGACTCAATCACACGGGCAGTATCAGATTCATTGTTTAAAGCTTTTTCATTCGCTTCTTTAACCTGATCGATTGTATGTTTCAGAATATCAATAATTCGTTTGTTTTCGTTCGAGTTCTCCAATGCCTTTTGACCAGCGCTCAAAGCTTGTTTACTAGATTCCTCAGCACCTTTCAAAGCCGAAATGATACCCTTTATATAATCCTCGTCAAGAGCTTCCAAGGCATTATACACTTGAGTGAATTGCCCAATAACCTTGCCCTGATTTTGGTATATTTGAAATAAATTTTTCTGAAGTTCAATAAGGAAATTATTCATTTCCTCTCCAGTAATTTTCTTATCTAACCACAACAACCCATTTTCTTCATATTTACTAAAACAAACATTATCGGGAATTGTTGAGCCAAATTCTTGTATACTCCTTTTGGCAGCCTCAAAATTATGAGACTGAACATTAGTAGAATCTTCTTCCCTATGTATTACTACCAACTTTCTACTCTTAGTAGAGGTTGATAATAGTTTAGGTGTATCGTTTTCTATTCTTTCATTTCTAATATCACTTGGATCTTTCCCATTTACTTGTATAATATTAATTAGAGGTGAGTATGCTTCCGAGTTTTTAGGTGGCCGAAATGTTCCCTTCACTACATCACCACTTTTGAGCCCCATACGTGAAATTTGAATTTGTGCAACATAAATCAAATCTGACGAATTATTATGAGAAGAATCATTATTTCGCAAGAAACCATAACCAGCTGACGTAACCTCTAATACGCCACAAGTAACGTATATTTCGTAGTCATCCTCTGATATATATTCCTCATCATTATCATTGGCGTTACTGCTTTTTTCTTGAGCCTCTAATATTAGGGATATTAAATCACTTTTACTCAAGACCTCCCCTCTCTCAATACCAAATGCATCAGCAATTTGACGCAATTCTTTTGTGCCTTTTTTGTTCAAGCTAGCTATATAATACATACCTAATTTTTTAAAAGATTATCTAATTCATCAATACTTTTTTTATTTACCGACGGTTTTACAACAAGTTCTGATATTGATGACGATTTTTCTATTGAATTCAATTCATCACTGTTAGCCGTTTTGCCAGCAACAATCTTCGAATTGAAAATCACCTCATTAACATTCTGTATAACAGACTCTGCTTCGGAATGCCTCTGAGTCATACTGTCAGCCACTTGTTGTGCTGTACGATTAAGTTTTTCTTCCTTAACTACATTAATACCTTTTTGGATCTCCAAAATTGTGTTAATTGCATCAATCTTTTGACCTCTAACAATAGCTTTCTGTTTCTTAGCAATCAGCTTTTGTATATAATTAATTGTAATTGCACCAATCACACCACTCACCAATGCTCCTCCAAACATTCCAATTATACTAGCTAAACTGCCTAATAGAGGAATTTGAATACCTAATCCTATTGATTCCAACCCTTTGGTAATCAATTCTCCTAAAACAATAGACATCGTAGCACTTACTCCTGCTGTAATAATCTTTCCAACTTCAAGAACAAGAATACCAAAATCTTTGTTTTTGTTTTTTGGATCCTTTATATACTTAATAGCATCTTTCAAGGACTGCCAGCCTTGTTTTATGCAAGAACCAACCTTAACTATAACAGAAACAACAGGTCCCCAAATTGCATTAAGAATAGTGATAAAAAAGTCTTTCGCAGCCTGTAAATAAGTAGATAATTTTCCAAAACAATTTATGAACGCCGCCTTCATCTTATCAATAAAAGTTGAAAACTTTTTCTCTCCAGATTTGAACCAAGCGATAAGTTGCTGTATGATTTCTTTAACCAATGAAGCAAGCAAACTCAATAAAAAAGCACGCAAACCAGCCTTACCTGCACGGATAGTCTCATTTTTACGGGACTTTTCTCCTGCTTCAATAGAACATTGCTCTGCTTCTTGCTTCTGTTTATCTAATTCCTGCCTTGCCTCAGCATCCTTTTGACGTAGCTGTTTTTCAGCTTTTTCGTCCAACCCATCAAAAATCTCTCTAGGTTTCTGTCCTTTGCTATTAGGTGTATCTAACCAATCGTTTGTAGGCAAGTCACCCTTAGACTTATTCCAAGAGGCATTCATTTCATTTAAATTTGCCTCGCTGTTAGCAAAAGCTATTTGCTGTTCCTTGGTCATATGAGCATTAGCCCCAGGATCACGAATAATCTCGCCTGCCGAAACAGTGTGATCCATATTAGTGCCACGCTCAACAGAGCCGGTTGGTCGTCCCTTGTCAAAAGGGTTTCTAGCACCTTCTACTAAAGTTGCTTCTTGATTACCAAGTCTATTGTTATGAGTAATAACTTTGCCATCGGCATCGTGCTGAAAATTTTTCTGCCAATCATTATACCTTTGTTGATAATCAATTTCTGTATTGTGGTCTGCAATCTTCCCTTGAGCAAAATTCTCAGTAGTCTGAATATGAGCATCTTTGCTCAAATTCAATTTTAGTCCACGATTCTCCTTAACAAAATCTTCACCAGCAACAGCGCCAATCTGAATAATAAACTGGTCCCAAACAGATTCCATAATAACATCACCAAGAGCATCAGGACTACCGATTTTCTTCTCGTTCTCGGTAATTACCTGAAGTTCTTCCATTTTTGCATCAAGATGATTCTGAAGAGCTGTCTCCAAATCATCTATATCAAAATTCTCATCTATCTCTTGATATTCGTTTTCGTTCATTTGGCGTAAATTCTCCGTTCGTGTATCTTCCCCCAGCCCCAAGGGTCGAAATTCTAATTATACTTTCTTTGCATAAAGCACACATAAAAAAGCGAGGGACTATTTTCCGCCTTTTTTATGCACCTGTCTAAAACAAATCAGACACCCAAAGTTAGTAAAACTTATATCATTCTCCAAACGATTTTCTCACAAATTTTCGCAATACGCCAAAATTGTCCCAAAAGTGGAGTTTTTTGGGAAGGTTTGGGCTATTTTGCAGAAAAGAAGATTGTGTTTTTTGAAAAAAAGGACTTTCTATGCTCAGATAATTACAAAAATGATTTATATTTGCGGAGTAGAAACTTAAAAACAAACAATTATGTGTACGTGTCCTATAACAATAGATGACGAATTGATGAATCAATTGCGTCCAACGTTTCCAACAATGGAATCGGTAAGCAATTATTTACAGGAGAAAGCAAAACAATGGCTGTTGCAGATAGTTTCTGCACAAAAGGAAAAACCAACCGAGATAGTTCACGGCTGGGCAGATGAATTTTGCGGAGCCTGGCAGGACGATATATCAGAAGAGGAACAGATTGCACAAATATACGAAAACCGTCAAAACTTCAGACAAGTAGTAGAATTATGAGCAAATATTTATTGGATACTTGCGTAATAGTAAGCCTGTTCAGGGCCAACAGAGAAATCGCAAACAAACTGAATACCATTGGTTTGGAGAATTGCGCGATCTCGGAAATAACGTTGGCCGAATTGATCGTTGGCGCAGAATCATCATCCCGCAAATCACTCAATATGTCCATAATAGAAAAGTTCGAAAAGCAAATTACAATTATCCCATTCTCTAATGTTATAAGGAGATATGCAAGAGAAAAGGTTGCCACTAAAAAGGCAGGAACTCCTATAGAAGACTTTGATCTGATAATCGGTTGCACCGCCCTCGACAATGATATGATATTAGTGACAGACAATGTAAAACATATGAAATATATACCCAATCTCATTATCGAAAACTGGCATACACATTGATTTTGTCAAATCAAATTATACATTTGCAACGGAATCCCTAGAGTCCCTGACGCAAGTCAAACTTTAGGGTTTTGCTTTTTATAGGCACAAAGATACCTTATTTCAAGCAATCTTTTTATATCTGATTTTGCAAGCGGGAAAAAAGGATTAGTCATAATAAAAAAAATGACTCGCCCTCAGTTCTAACGGGAATGAAGACGAGTTCTGTTATCTTTTATCGCTGACTTAATTAAAGCAATTTGATTTTATCGATAGTGAGGCCTGTAGCCTTTGCAA
>JAZQPB010000366.1:0-4855 GCA_045628165.1 Bacteroidales bacterium
CTTTACCATAATGGAAACCAACTCCTCGAATGAGGTGGTCTGAGGATTCCAGCCGAGTTTTTCCTTTGCCTTGGTTGGGTCGCCCCAAAGGTTCACTACATCAGTTGGGCGGTAGAAGTCTTCTGAAACCTCAACCAGAGTCTTGCCGATGAGGTTAGCAGGGCCTGATACGCAGATACCCTTCTCATCCATTCCCTCGCCCTCGAACTTCAATTCGATTCCGGCGGCCTTGAAGGCGTAGTAAGCGAATTCACGAACCGAGTGCTGAACGCCGGTTGCGATTACAAAGTCCTCAGGCTTTTCCTGCTGAAGTATCAGCCACATACACTCAACATAATCCTTGGCATAACCCCAGTCGCGGAGTGATGAGAGGTTTCCGAGGAAGAGTTTCTCCTGCTTGCCCTGTGCAATGCGTGCGGCTGCGAGGGTGATCTTACGTGTTACGAAGGTTTCGCCGCGACGCTCTGATTCGTGATTGAAAAGGATTCCCGAGCAGCAGAACATATTATAGGCCTCGCGGTATTCCTTTACGATCCAGAAGCCGTACAATTTTGCAACGGCGTATGGAGAATAAGGATGGAATGGAGTTTTCTCGTTCTGAGGAACCTCCTCAACCTTGCCGTAAAGCTCTGAGGTAGAGGCCTGATAAATCTTACAAGTATTCTCGAGGTGGTTGGTACGGACTGCCTCAAGGATGCGGAGCACGCCAACGGCGTCAACATCGGCGGTGAACTCGGGAGCATCGAACGAAACCTGAACGTGGCTCTGAGCAGCGAGGTTGTAAATCTCGGTTGGCTGTACCTTGCCGACGAGCTTTACGAGTGACATCGAGTCGCTCATATCGGCGTAGTGAAGGTGGAAGTTTGGAGTGCCCTCCAAGTGAGCGATGCGCTCGCGGAAGTCAACAGAGCTTCGGCGGATGATGCCGTGGACTTCGTAGCCCTTGGCCAAAAGAAACTCGCTCAAGTAAGAGCCGTCCTGTCCGGTAACACCGGTGATAAGTGCAATGTTTTTCATATTTTGATATACAAGAATTTACGTGAAAGATATGGGGGCGCCAGAGGCGCTGGATTTTATATCCGAAAATGGGAAGAATGAGAAAGAATGAAAAGAATACTTTTTATGGGAAACACGAATTACCATGAATTATCACGAATTACCAAAAATTATTTATAAAATATTTATGATAATTCGTGACCATTCGTGATAATTCGTGTTCAAAAAAAATTCTTTTAATTCTTTCTCATTCTTTTAATTTTCGGATAAAAAATCTCGACGCCGTAGGCGGCGATAGGCGATTTACGGCGATTGTTGGCTATCGCTCGGCGCGCATTGGGTTGTGGAGGAAGTCGTCGTAGGCCAGGCGGATGCCGTCCTCGAGCTCAGTCTTGTATTTCCAGCCAAGCTTCTCGGCCTTGGATACGTCGAGCAGTTTTCTTGGTGTGCCGTTGGGTCGTGTGGTGTCCCACTTGATGGCGCCGGTGTAGCCTATCACCTTGGCGGTGAGTTCGGTGAGTTCCTTGATGGTGAGCTCCTTGCCTGTACCGGCGTTAACTGTCTCGTTGCCGGAATAGTTGTTCATAAGGAACACGCAAAGGTTTGCGAGGTCGTCTACGTAGAGGAACTCACGAAGTGGCGAGCCATCGCCCCAACAGGTTACCTCCTTCAAGCCTGCCTCCTTGGCCTCGTGGAAACGGCGTATCAGGGCTGGCAACACGTGCGAATGTTCGGGATGGTAATTGTCGTTGGGACCGTAAAGATTGGTAGGCATTACAGAGATATAATCTGTGCCGTACTGACGATTGAGGAACTCGCAATATTTCAGACCTGAGATTTTGGCCAATGCGTATGCCTCGTTGGTTTTCTCTAGTTCTGATGTCAGCAGACAACTCTCCGGCATTGGCTGTGGCGCCATTCTGGGATAGATGCACGATGAGCCGAGGAACTCTACTTTCTTGCAGCCGTTTTTCCAGGCGGCGTGGATCACGTTCATCTCGAGCATCATATTGTCGTACATAAAATCAGCCAATGCCGACTGATTGGCAATGATGCCTCCAACTTTCGCCGCAGCGAGAAATACGTACTCAGGCTTCTCCTCAGCGAAGAATTTCTCAACCTGATCCTGACGGATGAGGTCCAATTCCTTATGCGTTCTTGTGATGATATTATTGTAGCCCTGGCGCTGAAGCTCGCGCACAATGGCACTGCCAACCATTCCACGATGGCCGGCTACGTAGATTTTGGATGATTTTTGCATGGTTTGATGGGATAATATTTTGCACAGGGTTAGAAACCCTGTGCTATGCGAATTTCGCCCCGTTGGGGCTGGGGAGTTACAAAACTTTTCTATATTTGCGTTTCAAAGTTGATGAAGATTACCCTCTTCAAACATTTGCAGAAACCCTCATTAAATTAGCTGATTGATGAATATTGAGGCGTTCCTGATAAATAGACTTGTCACATTCGGTCATCTGTGACGAAAAATCTATCACAACATTGGAATTGTTGCTCTCGTGGCGATCAAAAACCTCCAACAAGTTCTCTTTTTTTGCAGTCTCGTACCAAATGGAACCAGGTTTATGGACATACTTAACCAACTGGGTAGCAGTATAATGGCCAAATTCATCCACGATTTTCTCCATTACACTTATCTCAGCATCAGAGAATTCGTCATCACAAAAAGCCTTCTTAGGTTCTATGTATTGAGCATCTCCTCTCTGTACTACTTTTATATAATCATTCAACAAACCAGAAGCTCCGTCAGAAATCTCAATGTAGATATCCTTCTGAACGGGACCGGCTTGCCAAACCTCATAATCCAATCCCAAAAAAGGTGTCTGAAAGATAAGGGCACACTTCTCCTCCATCAAGTAAAGAAGCTTCAGAAGCTTGGTTTTACTTGTATCAGGACAACGCTCCGCTATAAAGATAACAGCATTCCCTAACTTTTCCTTGGTGATATTGGAGATTTTACACATATAAAGCAGATTTCAAAATCTGAGCAAAAGTAGAAAAAATTAGATATATTACCAACAAATGTTGGTAGAAAATTAGAATTATTACTAATTTTTAACTGCAAGCTTAGAAATAATTAGAATTTATTTCTTAGAAAACTTCTCCTTCAAGATATTCCAAATAAACAATGGATTACCAATTAGATAACGTCGCCACATACGCTTGGGCTCTACGAATAATCTATATAACCATTCAAGAGAATGTTTCTGCCACCACTCGGGAGCTCGCTCTGAAGTTCCGGCAAAGAAATCAAAAACTGCACCAATTGTTCCAACATGACAATGAATATTCAATTTGTCCCAATGTGAATATATCCATTTCTCCTGCTTGGGAGCCGTCATTCCAATCCAAAGCAAATCGGGATCCGCGGAATTAATGGCATTGATAATCGCCTCATTATCCTCATCAGAAAACTCAGATTTGTAAGGCGGTGAATATGTTACAACTTTCAAATTAGGATAAACAGTTGCCGCCTTATCTACAATTTTCGACAAAACCTTTTCTGATGATCCCATAAACATAACCTTGCCTCCGGTTTCATTCAGTTTGTTCATCTCAAACTCAAACAAATCCCAACCAGCAATTCGTTCCTTGGGCCTTGACTTGGCTTTCAAGAATTTACAAGCGCCAATAATAGAAGCACCATCAGGAATCAAGACATCACCATTCTTCAATGCATCTGCAAAGAGAGAATCCTTTTGGGCAGTATTGAAAGAATGGGCGTTAACTGTATTGATTAGAAGTTTGCCAGAGGGCAAAGAAGATAAGGCATCCTTAGATTCAAGGATGGTAACTTTGGAAAGAAATAAGAGCATTATATAATCAAACAATGATACTCATTATAGAATTTACAAAAGTCCTTTCAAAAGCTCTTAAAGTAAATTTTTCCAAAAATAAATGATATCCATTATTTCCTAGATAAATACGCAATTCAGGATTATCAATCAATTTTGAAATACAATCAACTAAAGAATCAACCGAAACAGGACCAGAAGATGCGTCAAGAACTAAACCATTAAATCCATCAATAACAACATCTGGAATACCACCAATATTAGTAGTTATTATAGGTAGTTTATATTCCATAGCCTCTACATTCACTAAACCAAAAGTTTCATTTGAATAAAAAGTTGGAAACACAAATATATCAGCATTCTCAAAAAAAATCTTCTTATCATTACCATATTTGCGACCATGATAAAAAACTTTATCCTCCAAATTTCGAACCTTTAACTCATTTTCAAAAATAACTGAATTAATCTCGTCAGTTTCACCTCCAACAAAATCACAAACAAAAGAATAACCTTTATTGTTAAGAATTTGAAGAGAATCCAATAAAACCAAAACACCTTTGGAAACAATAAGGTTTGATAAAAATAGAAGACGCACTATTGAATTATTCTTATGAGAAGAAGGCTCATAATTAATAGTTGGAGGAATGCCATTGGGACAAATTAGAATATCATCATGTTTTACGTATTTTGAAACATCATAATATAAATGTTCAGACAACAACATTACCTTTATATTCTTAAAAAAGCTTTTATACAATAAATTATACAAGAACTTATCTTGAAAAGAAGAAACACCTTTGTTATGGTAATGAACAAGAACCTTACAATGCAATTGTTTTATCAACGATACCAAAATATAATCCTTAATAAAAGCAGGACCACAGGCATTCGCGGTATAATATACTAAATCAGGTTCAAAATCTTTTATGACTCTTTGTATTTTAATTCACTAGTGTCCACTAAAAAACTTTAAATGTTCATTGAAATTATTGTAATATAGTAAGTTACAAAGATAGCAAGACCGAACGGATTTGAAATTATATCTT
>JAZQPB010000367.1:0-12026 GCA_045628165.1 Bacteroidales bacterium
GGATCGTAGCCATGTCGTTCTGTGAGCCAAGGAGTTGGTGCCCATTGTTGTATTCCTAAGACCGCTTGGCCTCCGACTTATAGAACCGTATTTTCATCAGCGGCAGTATGTAGCACATGGCAGCTGATGCCAGGATATATCCCCTCTCCCACTTGTGGTAGCTTGCGCCTGCATACACGCCATTGTATATGAACGTGAGCACCGCGAATATGATGCCCGCCTCGAGCGTGTATATTAGGAAACCGAGCATATAAGTGGATGTTACTTATTGTCGATGATTTCCCTGATCTTGGAAATCTCGGAGTCCGAGATCTCCTCCTCGTCCACCATGTAGGATACCATTGTCTCGTAGCTTCCGTCGAAATAGTTGCGGAGCATCTGTCCGAAGGTGAACTTCTTGTACTGAAGCTTGGATACCTTTGGGAAGTATTCATATGTGCGGCCGTAAGCCTTGAAATCCACGAAACCCTTCTCCACCAGGATTCTCACTACCGAGCTTATGGTGTTGTATGGAGGCCTTGGCTCTTCCATCTCCTCGATTACATCCTTCACGAAAGCCTTCTTGAGCTTCCAGAGAATCTGCATCACTCTTTCTTCTGCCTTTGTTAATGCTTCCATAATTGAAAATTTAGTTGATTAATTGATAATGCAATATTACAACTTATTTTTCAGTTCACCAAATTTATTTTGCAGTTTTTTAACGGATTTTTCAGTTATATTTATAAACTACTGATTTAATGGCGATTGCATTTGCATTTTTATTCCGCAAAAAATTTCACCGGCACCGTATGGGATACTTTCACAACCTTGCCACGCTGACGTCCAGGCTTCCACATAGGTAAAGAGCTCACCACACGCAAGGCTTCCTTATCGAACAACTCACCTGCTCCACGGAGAATTTCCGGGTTGGTAACCTTTCCAGTCTCATCAATTACAAACTTGACATAGACTGTTGGAGTTACTCTCGGCTCTACGTTTTCGGGATAGTTGACATTTTCTGCGATGTACTTTCGGAGAGCCGTCTCTCCTCCGGGAAACTCGGGCATATCTTCCACTATGAAATATACCTGAGGCTCGTCAACCAGTTCGTCGCTATCATTTCCATCTGCGTATTCTACATCCACATAACCGATGTCATCAACGGTAACGTCATCATTGCATGGCCGAGATACATCCTGAGCCCAAAGCACCGACGATGCCGTAATCAATGCTATTGATAAAAACAATCGTTTCATAGGCATTTATTTTTTTTGGTTAACATTTCAATTTGCTTAATCAGTTATTCAACTGATAATGCAATATTACAACTTATTTTTCAGTTATACAAATTTGTTTTTCAGTTTTATAACGGATTTTTCTGTTATAAATATTAATAAATTGTGTATCTAAAAATTAAAATAAAAATATTTTTACAAAAAAAGAACAACAAAGATATCTTAAGGCTAATTCATTGATTTATAATTATTTTAATATTTTTTAACTAAATTTGGCGGTTTCAACCGCAAAATTTCATAGGAATTTGGCGGTTTCAAGCGAAGAATTACATATAAATTTGGCGGTTTCAAGCGAAAATGACAAAATTAATTTGGCAATTAAATATATAAATGATACTTTTGGGAAGAAAAAAAAGAGAGCAATTATGATAGTAAGATATATAGAGAATCAAATAAAAAACGATTTTGACCGCAAGAAAATCATAGTAGTAATGGGAGCCCGTCAAGTTGGCAAAACAACAATGGTAAACAACCTCCCTCAAGAAGGCAAAACCTTGTTGCTAAATTGCGACGATTATGATGACAAAGCAATGCTGGAAAACAAAACCACGACAGAATTGCGCGCATTGGTATCGCCATACGATTTCGTCTTCATCGACGAGGCGCAGAGAGTGCAGAACATTGGACTTACGCTAAAGATGCTGGGCGATATGAAACTTGACACAAAGATAATTGTATCAGGTTCATCATCTTTCGAACTATCCAACACAATAGACGAACCCGCTACTGGGCGACTCCTGGAATACAAACTGTTCCCATTAGCATTGTCGGAACTTGCTAATGATACTTCAGAGAAAGACGAGCAACGGCTAATTGAGACAAGAATGATTTACGGAACATACCCAGAGGTAGTTACATTCATCGGCGATGCCAAAAGAACTTTGATGTCGCTCGCAAACAATTACCTATACAAAGACTTACTTTCATATAAAGGTATAAAGAAACCCGAAGTTCTGCAAAAACTCGTCAAGGCTTTGGCGCTACAGGTGGGAAGCGAGGTTTCTTACAACGAGCTCAGCAACCTGATAGGTATCGACAAGGAAACAGTGGAAAATTACATAAACCTCTTGGAAAAATGTTTCGTAATATTCAGGCTCGACTCATTTTCACGTAATATGCGTAACGAGATAAAGAAAGGCAAAAAAATCTACTTCTGGGATAATGGCATAAGAAACGCCGTAATCTCTAACTTCGCCACACTCGAAAACCGAAACGACAAAGGAGCGCTTTGGGAAAACCTAATGATTTCGGAGCGCATGAAGAGAAACTTCTACCTGCAGAACTACGCACAGCTCTATTTCTGGAGGACTACTCAAATGAAAGAAATTGATCTAGTAGAGGAAGTTGACGGTGAAATCAAAACCTTTGAATTCAAAATCAAGGAAGGCAAAGTAGCAAAAATGCCCGAAGATTTCAACAAAAATTATCCCAACAGCTCATTCGAAACAATTACTCCAAACAATTTTTGGGATTTTGTGAGATTATAAAACAAAAAAACGGATTGCCACATTATTGCGACAATCCGTTTTCTATTTGTTATAAGGTGATGTCCGGAAATTACAATCCGAACTCCTTCTTTATCTGCTCTACGTAGTCGAGTTTCTCCCATGTGAAGAACTCAACGGTCTTTGTAACCTTCTGGCCGTTCTCGATTACCTCAACGTTCTCGGTGTAAGGAGCGCGGCCGAAGTGACCGTAGGCTGCTGTGGCCTGGAAGATTGGGTTCTTGAGCTTCAGGCGCTTGATGATGGCGGCTGGACGGAGGTCGAAGATCTTGGCAATCTTCTTGGCTATCTCGCCGTCAGAAACCTTTACCTTGGCTGTGCCGTAGGTGTTTACGTAAACGCCCACTGGCTGGGCAACGCCGATAGCGTATGCCACCTGTACGAGTACCTCGTCGCAGACTCCTGCTGCCACCATATTCTTGGCAATGTGACGTGTGGCGTATGCTGCCGAACGGTCAACCTTTGATGGGTCCTTGCCGGAGAATGCTCCACCGCCGTGAGCGCCCTTGCCGCCGTAGGTATCCACGATAATCTTGCGGCCGGTGAGACCTGTGTCGCCGTGAGGTCCGCCGATAACGAACTTTCCTGTTGGGTTCACGAAGAGCTTGTACTCTGTATTGAAGAGAGCCTTCTCCTTGTCGGAGAGAGTGCCGATGAGTCTTGGGATAAGGATATTCTTTACATCCTCGGTAATCTTGTCTACCATCTGCTTGTCGGCGGCGAGCTGGGCAGCATCTGTGCCATCAGCTGGCTTTATGAAATCGTCGTGCTGGGTAGATACTACGATGGTATCGATGCGGGCAGGCAGATTGTTGTCGTCGTACTCGATTGTTACCTGAGATTTTGAGTCTGGACGGAGGTAAGTCATCACCTTGCCCTCGCGGCGGATGGCTGCAAGCTCGATGAGGAGCTTGTGGCTGAGCTCGATGGAGAAAGGCATCAGGCTCTCGGTCTCGCGGACGGCGTATCCGAACATCATGCCCTGGTCGCCGGCGCCCTGGTTCTCGAGGTCCTCGCGCTCCACACCGCGGTTGATGTCCTGGCTCTGGCCGTGGATGGCTGAGATTACACCGCAGCTGTTGCCGTCGAACATGTACTCGCTCTTGTTGTAGCCAATCTTGTTGATTACGTTGCGTGCAGTCTGCTGATAGTCAACGTGTGCTGTGGTCTTTACCTCGCCGCCGAGAACGGTGAGACCTGTGGTTACGAAAGTCTCGCAGGCTACCTTGGATTCCTTGTCCTGCTTGAGGAACTCATCGAGAAGAGCATCAGAAATCTGATCGGCTACTTTGTCGGGATGGCCTTCTGAAACTGATTCTGAAGTGAAGAAATGTGACATTTGTTTTTAATGTTTTAGTTTGTAAATAATAAATTTTACTGTCATTAAAAAAAATGTGTGGGGAAATGATAATGTAAGGGATATTGCTTTAGCATTTTTTTTAGCGGTTGCAATCAAAACCAAATCTGTCCGCACTGATTTTTAATACGCGGCAAAGGTAAGAAATATTTCTGAATCCATAGATTAAAAAAACGTAAAAAAAATTCCACGGTCCCGGAAGCTGCATCCTGGGGCCGTGGAATATGTTTTTTCATGGGAGCTGATGGCGGAAAAATTGCCATCAGCTGCTACTCGCCCATAAGCTCCTCTGGAGTATAGAGGATAGAAGCCTGTCCCTTTTCGTTCTTGAGAACCACCTTCATAGAGATGCCGAGCATACCGCATACTGTGCCGAAAGGCAGGTCCTCGTTGGCGGAATTGAGCCCCTGTACAAACGAGCCCTTGAATTCGCCCGACTCGGTAAACACTTTGGGATTGATGCCCTTGGGAATGCCAACGGTAAAAATGAGAGTCTTGCCCTGCGCTGTGCACGAGAGAAGCTTTACGCCATTGCCGGCGTCCTGAGGCAGCTCGGCATTCACTGTCTGAGCCAGCTCCTTAACTATGGCTGCCACTTCGGCATCCTCGGTCTGTGCGTATGTGTTCTGGCTCTGGATGCCAAGCATTAATACCATTGCGAAAATGGCTACGAAAGATTTTAAAAGATGTTTCATAATTTTGATTTATTATTAGATTAATGAATATATTAATTATACCTTGATTTTGCGTGACGGAAACACTGAGGCCACAAAACCTATCAGAAGCACCACCAACACGGTAGATGCCACATCAAGCAGCCTGACCTCCACCGGATAAGCATCTATAATGTACTGCCCCTCGGGGAACTTGATAAACTGGAACTCTATCTGCGCCCAGCATATCAGAAGGCCGATGGCCAGTCCAGCTAATACGCCCGTAACTGTAATCAACTGACCCGTGCGCAGGAAAATCTTCCTGAGGAAATCGCCCGACGCACCCAGACACTGCAATGTGTGGATATCGTTTTTCTTGTCGATAATCAGCATAGAGAGCGCGCCAATGATATTGAACGACGCTATTACAATAATAAAGGTGAGCATCACGAATATGGAGAGTTTCTCCGATTTCATGATCTTGTAGAGCATATCCTGCTGCTGAAGGCGGTCCTTCACCTCGAATCCCTCGCCGAGAATCTGCTGGAACTGCCGCTGAACAGCCTGCACAATTTCCTGCGTATCAGCTGAAAGCCTTACCTCGATGGCCGATACCTCGCTGTCCCCGTATTCGAGCAGCTGACGGGCGAAGTCGAGAGGAACCAGCACGTATTTGCTGTCGAAATCCTGATGGATGTGGAATACACCCGACGGCACCACGTATGCGCGCGCAAATGCCTCGTCGGGATTCATGGAGGAGACGTTGCCGCGCAGGGGCGCGTATATCGACAAGGGACGGTATCCGCTGAGCTGAATCCAGAGATTGGACGCTATCTCGGTGCCGAGTACGGCGTACGGCACTCCGGATGTGTCGCGCAGCTGATAGCGGCCTGTATACACGGCGTCCTCTATCTGGCAGATGCGTCCGTAATTATCATCCACACCCTTGATGGAGGCTATGTGCTGACGGCCGTCGTACTGGAAAAGCGCAGTCTCCTCCACGCACTGCGACATGGCCTCTACCCCATCCACCCGGCCGAGACGGCTGATGGTGAGCGAATCGAGCTGAAATGTCTTGCCCTGCGTGGCGGTGATTTTAAGGTCGGGATCAAACTGGTTGATCATAGAGGAGATGAGCGAATCGAATCCGTTGAACACCGAGAGAATCACAATAAGGGCCGCTGTCATACCCATAACACCCAATACGGATATTATGGATATCACGTTTACAAGACTTAGCTTGCGCGCGAACAGATATCGCGATGCTATGCGGAGTGGCAGGTTCACGGTGTTGATCATTAATTACGAATTACGAAATCCGAATTGCGGAATCCGAATTACTTGACGGCTTTTACTATCAGGCCCGTACCCTTCTTGTGGCTGGTGATGGTATCTATCCAGTTGAGCACAAATGCTATAGGGTATGTGATAATATAGTATGGTATCAGCAGGATAAAGAAAAGCTTGGAGATGTTGAGCATTGTGATTGGCCATTTCATGGAGAGAGTCCAGGCTATGGAGCCGGGAGTTCCGTATGAGTATTTGGCATCCACGGTGCTGAAACCTGCGTTCCTGAGTTTCTGCTGAATGTCGTCGATATTGTAGCCGTCGCGCACGTGCTCGTCGATGAATGAGTGCTCGCCCTCGTCGTGAACGTCGCTTCCGCCCTGGTCGCTCGGAGTGGATATCAGCAGGGTGCCGCCCTTGTGGAGCGACTGGCTGATGTTACTGAAAACCTTCTCGTCTTCCAGGATGTGCTCCATTACATCCACCGACAATACGAGGTCGTACTTATCGGGCTCCACGAACTCGGTGAGGTCGGCGTACTGGAATTTCACCCTGTCGCCGCGGCCTATCTTTCCGAAGAAATCGTTGCAGTCGTCTATCTGCTCCTGCTTTACATCCACTCCGAGAATGTTGGCCTTTTTCAGCTTGCTTGACATGTAGAAATCGTACTGTCCGTATCCCGAGCCAGCATCGAGTATGGTTACAGGCTTGTCGTCATCAGCTGCAAAAATTTTCCTGAACTCGCGCTTGATGTACCAAGCGCGGAGCAGCAGAAGGTCGAGCAGATGATAGAAGAGCTTGCGGAGCCACGGGGCCTTGTTGAACACATTGCCGAGAGAGCGCTTTACTGGATCGTACTGCATTAGGCTTCCTCCTGTGATGGTTCGTTATCAGACTTCAGGCTCTTGTCCTTGTCGAGAAGCTCGTTGATGCGCTCGGCGTAATCGAGCGAGTTGTCTATCATGAAGATGAGATTGGGGACTATGCGCAGCTGATGGCGAACTTCCTTGCCTATGGCGAAACGTATGTCCTTGGTCTTCACCTCTATGAGATCGAAAACCTCCTTGCGCTTGGCCTGCGGGAAGATGGAAACGAACACCCTGGCCTCGCTGAGGTCGGGAGTGATTCTGACCTCCGACACAGATATCATTGCACCCGGAAACTCTCCGGCATTGTGCAGGAAATAATTCGCCGCTTCCTTCTGGAGAAGACGGCTTACTTTATTTTGTCTTGTATTGTCCATAATTCTTTTTTTAATATGAAATTATAATCCTTTTTTCAATGTCTCAGGATTGCGGCGCATATCCCAGATGCGAACAATTATAACTACATCGCCCAAAATGGCATACACCATTCTATTGATACCATCAATAGGAATACTCCGATATTGGTATCTTCTACCTTCCAACAAAGGTTCAAGATGTCCTGACAAAGGATTTGACAGCAAAATCCTTACTACCTCATCTACCTTGTCAACAAACCGCAACACGATTTTCTGAGGCCAACTATCAGCAAGATAGTCAACAACATTATCATAATCAGATTGAGCCTCTGGAGTCCACTTAAGATGCATAAGCCATTACATTTTTATTGGCATATATTTCGTTGATACGTTCACGCATTCTTAGCTGAACATCATCATGATTGATAAGCTCGCCCTTTTCAATGGACGCTTCAGCCTCCTCAATACCCTGAATAATCTCCTCCATTGTATATGGAGCAAGGGCCTCCTGAGCGGACTCCTCTTCGGTGAGGCGTGCGCGCAAAACCTTCTTTTCTTCCTGCGGAAGCCGCTGGATGAGTATCCAGAGTTCCTCCATTGTGATATTCTGTTCCATAAATCACCTCCTTTTCATAAGTAATTACAGCGCAAAGATAAGAAAAAAAACAATAAAAAAACCGAAACAACGCAAAATAGAAATACTATTTTCTGCAGCAATAATCTGAAATACAAAAAAAAACAATAAATTTGCCCTCGGTAATCATTGAGATTATCTTAAATAATTAAATAACTTACAATTATCAAAACACTCATGAAAAAACTTATAATCCCGGCACTGGCTATGGCCATGCTGAGCTCGTGCGGAGGCAGCGGAAGCCAGACCTCGCAGGAGCAGACCACAGATTCCACGCTATCAGCTGCACAAACACCCCCGGTGACAGCCACCGAGCTTACCGACAACGAGGTAAACGAGATCTACAAGCAGATACCGGCCAAGTACAAGGACAAGAACAGAAAATTCAGCAAGCTTGAGAAAAGAAGCGACAGAAGCTACTATGCAAACATGCCCAGGAAAAACTGGGAAGAGGATGACTACAGCGAAGGCATAGACCTATTGCCGATGAGGAATGCCGGTTGGAAAGTGGTGTTCAGCACCTCTCACTGCTGGGAAGGATGCGGAAACGAATACCACTCATTTACCTATAAGGACGGACAGCTTACAGAGGACAAAGAACTGATATTCCCTATGGACGATCCCGACTCATTCCTGGTGGATGAGTTCCTGAGATACGGCAACGAGGATGCCCTGGAGTCTATACGAAGAGAGGCTGCCGAAGGTGCATACTACGAATTCCTATTGAAAGGAGGCGACACGCTGGTATGCTTTTTCGGTCCCAACGGACACGAGAGCGAACTGTGGTATGCGTTTAGGGATGCAGAGTACTTATGGAACGGAGAGACTTTCAATAGAATTCCCGACAACGGCGAGGATGAAGGAAGCATCAGCATCATAGAATCCGGACGTCTTGGCGGTCTGAGACTTGGCAGCAGACTAAACAAGAACATCCCAAGCATGAAATGCAAGGACGACGGCGACAATTACTACACATACAGCCGCAACGGAGAAAAAATGTTCACACTCCACACAGAGGACGGCGAAATAGACGAGATCCTGGTAGTCAGCAAGAGATTCAACCAAGGCGATATCAGCATAGGCGATTCGATAAGCAAGGTAATGAAAAAAGCGAACGCCTACATGATACCTTCGGGCGACGAGGTTTACGTATCGATGACAGATTTCGAAAACGACAACTGGATTGGCTACAATGCCACCGGCAAGGATGGAAAGATAGAATCGATAAGGATCTACAAGAACTACTGGGCCGAGGCCACTGCCACCGAGAATTTCTACATGCAGGCCATGAACTTGGGCGAATACAGCGCTTTCACCACCAATCCGTTCGACGATTACTCGTGGGAGAGCGACGAGGACTATCAGAACGTAATACATGACAATCGCCACAGCCGATACGCTGAAGAGTCTTTCAACTTCGTTTCGCTGCAGAAGGGATACACAAGATACGGCATCATGTGCTACGCCACATCTTTCCAGGGCGAGGACGAAGAGAATGCTACATACAGCCGCGGCGTGGATGTATATACATTCGATTACAGAGGTGCCACCGAGGCAGGAAAAGGCATTTCAGCCGAATCAATAGCCAAGGAGTACAATGTGAAAGCTGAAGAAGTAAATTTCGATGTTACAGTGGAAGGCGAAATCACCATGTCGATAGAAAACTCCGATATCCAAGTTCATTACGGAATCAACGACAAGGGTGAGATCATTAAGAAGTAAGGGTTAGAGCGAGAACTTAGCCATTATAAGATTCTCGCCGGCCTCGTCGATATAATCTTTACTCTTTAGCGAGTTTACAACATCAAACAGGGCGTCCTTGGAAACATTCATTTCAAGGACTACCTGCTCGCTAAAACCAAACATAGTAAGCTCGGTAACCCTGACATTATACATGCCGTCGCCATCAGATGTAATGGTAACCACATTATCACCTCTCTGCATGGTTAATACATCCTTGCGGGCTTCCTTATGCTTCTGGTAAAAAAGGTATCCTATATACGCTATCAAAGCGAATACAAAAAAAGAACACAAAAATCTCATACTCTACATTAATTAGTTGGCATTAGCACCTGATACAATCTCGATAATCTCGTTGGTGATGGAAGCCTGACGAACCTTGTTGTACTGGAGGTTGAGCTCCTTGATGAGTTCGGTGGCATTGTCGGTGGCCTTGTTCATAGATGTCATGCGCGCACCCTGCTCGCCGGCAAAACTCTCTGCCAGAGAGCTGAAGAGAGTAAGCTTGAGCCACTGCGGAATAAGAGAGTTTACAATCTGGTCCTTATCAGGCTCGAATATGTAATCGCTCTTGAACTTGGCATCGCCGGCCTCGAACTTGAGAGGAAGGAAATTGCTCTCGCCCACATTCTGAACGGCAGGATTCACAAACTCATTGAATACAAGCTTCACGTTATCGAACTTGCGGTCCACAAAAAGTTTGGCAAGCTCATCAGCTATATCAGCTGACTTCTGATAATCTACAGAATCCACAGCCTCGATGTTGGACTTGTAGACGGTATATCCAGATTTCTGGAGAAGCTCAGAAATCTTGCGGCCAATAGCGTAGAATTCCACGCTAACACCCTTGGCCTTCTCGCGCTCCACAAGCTGAGCGCAATACTTGAACACATTGCTATTGAAACCGCCACAGAGTCCCTTGTTGGAGCTAACAGCCACAACGAGAATATTCTTTACATCGCGCACGGTGGTAAAGATATTATCGTCGGATTCAGCCAACGACTCCGAGAGCACTGCCAAAACCTCCTGCATCTTGTTCTTGTAGGGAACAATCTTGGCCACAAAGTTCTGAGCCTTTCTGAGTTTAGCAGCCGCCACCATCTTCATGGCAGAAGTAATCTGACGGGTGGAGGTTACTGAAGATATTCTACTGCGTATTTCCTTTAAGTTTGCCATAGCGCAAATTTCAATAGATATGTTATTTTATTAAAAACGGGGAAGCGGTATTTTTACAACACCGCTCCACCGCATATTATGGTAATGAGAGATAATTTTGCTTACTCCTTGTAGTTGGAAGCCACATCCTTGGCCACAGTCTCGATGATCTTTGTGATATCGTCGTTGATGGTTCCATTGCTCAAAGGATCGAGAACATCGGCCTTGTGGGCGGTCTCGAGCTTGTCGATGAACTCCTTCTCGAACTCTGCGATCTTCTTCAAAGGAACATCCTTCATAAGATTGTGGGTACCACAGTAGAGGATGGCGATCTGCTGCTCTACGCGGTAAGGACTGTACTGAGGCTGCTTGAGAATCTCCACGTTTCTGCGGCCCTTCTCGAGAACGGCGATTGTGGCCGCATCGAGGTCAGATCCAAACTTGGAGAATGCTTCCAGCTCACGGAACTGAGCCTGGTCGAGTTTCAATGTACCTGCCACCTTCTTCATGGCCTTGATCTGGGCGCTGCCACCTACGCGCGATACCGAGATACCCACGTTGATGGCCGGACGCACACCGGCGTTGAAGAGGTTTGACTCCAGGAATATCTGACCATCTGTAATGGAAATTACATTGGTAGGGATATATGCTGAAACGTCACCGGCCTGAGTCTCGATGATTGGAAGCGCAGTGAGCGAGCCTCCAGCCTTGACCTTGTCCCTGAGACATTCCGGCAGGTCGTTCATATTCTCGGCAACCTCCTGCTGTGAAATTATCTTGGCTGCACGCTCAAGCAGACGGGAGTGCAGATAGAACACGTCTCCGGGATAGGCCTCTCTTCCGGAAGGACGGCGAAGGATAAGGGAGACCTCGCGATAAGCCACGGCCTGCTTGGAAAGGTCATCGTAAACCACAAGGGCGTGGCGTCCGGTATCACGGAAATACTCGCCGATTGCAGCTCCGGCAAAAGGAGCATAATACTGCAGCGCGGCAGGATCGGCGGCGGTTGCGGCCACTACTATGGTGTAGTCCATCGCACCCTTGGCGCGAAGGGTCTCAACGATTGACGCAACCGTGGAGCCTTTCTGTCCCACTGCCACATAGATGCAGTAAACCGGATCTCCGGCAAGGAAATTATTCCTCTGGTTGATGATAGTGTCTATGGCTATGGCCGTCTTTCCTGTCTGACGGTCACCGAT
>JAZQPB010000368.1:0-3743 GCA_045628165.1 Bacteroidales bacterium
TCCTTCGGACCGCAGATTTTTCTAGAATAAGAATCTGCGAACCGTTAGGTTAAAATCCATTTAAATCAAAAGAAACAGCGCAAATCTGATAAATCAATAAAAAATCTGCGTCCTGATAAATTAATCGAACTCACGTTAATAAAATTTTGAGCGAAGCGACTTCCTTAAAAAAAAAGTCTGTAGTTCATCGAACGAAATATTTCCTCTAAAAAAATATGTTGTTCGTGAGAATTTTAAATTTGGGAAATTTTTTTCGGGAAGAAAAAATGTTTTTGGAAAAATGAATTTTTTAGGAAATAAAAATTTGAAAACTGCGAGGCTTTTTCTCACCGCCGCAGCATCCGGTTCCAAGAGGGATTTGGAAACCAGATGTTCTTCTGAAAAGGTTCAGACAACAAATGTGAAATTTTTATAAGAATAGAATGAAATATCCTGATTCCTCTGTTAAGTTTACTCTTGCCAATTTAGTTTTATATTAGCTAATGTTCAGGCGGATTAGAACATCCAAGCCTCGAGTTGAATCTCTTCCTCCTCAGAAGCGTAGATTGTGTCGAGCATCCAGTCCTCTACATTGTTGATAGCCTCTGCCTCTGCGTAGATGTCTTCTGTCATCCAGTTCTCTACGATAGCGGCCTCAGCCTCTGCCTCAAACATGTTCTCGGTCATCCAGCTCTCTACCTCGAAGGTCTCAGCTGTCTCGGCCTTGAAGATGTCCTCAAGCATCCAGTTCTCCACTACAAATGCATTGTCCTCTGCAACCTCCTCGCCGTCAGGAGAGATTGTTGCCTCGTAAGCGTCGCCGTTCTCAAGAGTATCGGCATCAGCTGCAAATGCGTTAACTGTGTTCATCATTGTTGCTGCAAATACCATTGCAGCTGCGATTGCGTTCTTTACTAACTTTTTCATAATCTGTTTCTTTTTTTTAATTAATACTATATTGTTTTCTTTTATCCTACTCCTTATGTGTGTTGGGGAGTTCCTTCATGTTTTTTGTTACAAGTCTCGTGATGTCCGTGTTCCTACATCGTCGACAGGATAGAGCGTTGGGGGTGTCTGTTAGTTTTTTTTGTTAGATGAACGAGTAAACTCTCTAAAGTATCAGATTATTTCAAAGAACCTTTATTTAATTTCGTTTGGTGTAGCTCAGATTTTCTTTCTGATTACGATGCAAAGATATAGCGGATTTCCGGGCCGGCAAAACTTTTTCAATTAAGTAATCCTTAATTAAAACTGACAAAAATGCAAAAATCCACAACCAAAATGTTAAGGTTTTGGTTGTGGATTTTACAATTATTAGTCAGGATGTGCTCTATCAGCTTATTGTTAAAAAGTGTGTGTTAAGCTAATATTAATCCGCGTCAGCTAAAACGAGTCATATTCCGAATCGAGATCGATATTTACGCCCGGTTTGTGTCCGCTGTCCGGAGGATTTTGCATATCGGGAGCGGTGGTGATGCGGTGCATATCAGCTGATGGCACTATCTCCGGTGTCTTGATTTCAGCTGCCTCCCTTATGGCCGATGTGGCCTTGTCGATGGCCTGGGTAGCCCTTGCGGATGTGCTCTCGTCGTCGCTGATGTCGAGGCTCGATATCTGTATCAGCTCGCTCTTCAGCTTGAGTATCTCGGATGTGTGGCGCTCTATCTCCTGCATCAGCTGGCTGCGGCTCTCTGATTCGTGGGCGTTCAGCTTAAAGAACTCCACCGATACATCCAGATGCTGCAGCAGCTCGGTAAGGCGTGTGGTGTATTCGCTCATCTCGCTGGAGCTCATGTTGTTGCTCTCGGTAATCTCGGCCAGCTGCATTACGGCGCGGCTTATGTTGGTGGTCATATTAAGCTGCTCGTTGCACGACATGGAGATCTGTGCTATCTTGTCGGCGTTCTGCTGGATGCGCGGCGATATCTGCCTTATGAGGTCGGCGGATTTCTTGGTGATGTCGAGGCTCTCTGCCGACGACTGGTTGATCTCCTGCGATGCCTCCTGACAGTGCTCGGCGAGTTTCCTGATTTCGGCCGCCACCACTGCAAAGCCCTTGCCGTTCTCGCCGGCGCGGGCGGCCTCCACAGCGGCGTTTATGGCCAGGAGGTCGGTGCGCGATGTTATCTCGTTGATAATCTCTACCTTGGATATTACATTCTCTATGCACTCCACAGTGCCGGTGGATGCGCTCGTTACCTGCTGGATGTCCTCCGATATCTTGTCGGATGTCTCCTTGGCCTCCATGGTGGAGCTGGCGTTCAGCTGCACCATGGATGTGATGTTGGATACCGATGTCTGGATGTTTTCCACGGCGCTGGCCTGCAGCTGAGAGTCGTTGTGGATCTTGTATGATGCCTTGCGCAGCGAATCCGATCCGTCGGCTATCTCCTTGGTGCACTGGCGGATATCGCTTACGGCGTTGTATAGCTTGCCCTGCATCTTGGTGATATTCTCCTTGAGCGGGCCAAACTCGTCGCCGTTGTCTTTTATCAGATTGGCGCTCTCGGAATACAGCTTGCCCTCCGAGATGTCGGTGGCAAACTTGTTGACGGCGTTCAGCGGCTCCAGTACCACCTTCTTGGTTACATTCCTTATTATTATTATGATGATGGCGCTCGACAGTATGGCCATTATCGTGAGCAGTATACCTATTAATATAGTGCTGCGGTTCAGCTTGTAGGTCTCAATATTCAGGCAGAGCACGAGGTTGGTTTCGCCAATGGGGCATACAAACGAGTGTACCATGTTGCCCTGAGGGTCCCTGTATTCGGTGGATTGGAAAGCTGGACGGTTTTTCCAGCCCTCCTCGGCTATCTTTTCCACATCCTCAAAACCCATGTTGTCCATTCCGGCGGCGGTCCATTCCACTATGTTGCCGTCCACATATATGCGGTATCCCATCTCCTCGTCGGACAGGGAGCTGTATCCGGCCCCGTTGGCCTTCAGGTTAAACATCATCTGGTCGATCTCCGTGGTTGGGAAAGCGGCCGTGAGTATGCAGGTGATATTGTCGGCGGAGTCCTTTACGGGCACGCTGAAACAGAAAATGTCGGTGCCGTCCTGATGGCTCTTTATCGGGCGGCGCATGTGGAACGGGCGTTTCTGCACCATTATGGGCTTGTAGAACGATGCCTTGGTGCCGTCCATGGCGGTAAGTCCGTCTTTGGTGGTATACGATTTGCCGTCGGGATACGTTATGCGGATGTAGCTCCACTCGTTGCGGCTGTATTTCAGCATGTCGCCGGCCTTCTGCAGAAACCTCTCGGTATTGCTCAGGATGTCTTTCATGCACATGTTCCTTATCATCACCAGCTCCGACGAGTAGCTCTTCAGCATATTGTCTATTGCCTTGGCCTGCAGCTCCAGGCTCTGCCGGGCCATCAGCTCGGTGTTCGTATAGTTGGTGCGCTGTACTACCGTAAAGATTATTACATCCAGCAGCAGAAGCACTATTATCACGCTCGGGAGCAGTTTTCTCATGTACTTGCCCCAGATGCTTACGGTGTGCCGGTTTATGAGATCCTTTGTCTTGGATATTATGCCCATAATTATGCTTTTTGGTTTTTGGTTCGTTGTGTTGTTTTTTTCAGCTGATGGCATCTTAATCAGAACTCCTCGTACTCGCTGTCGAGGCTGTTCTTGGGTCTTCCGCTGAATTCTGGCTCATTGTCCTGGTGCGATTTCCTGTCGCCGGCGGTATCGTTTCCGCTGTCCGGAGCCTCTATTATCTCGTCTATGTCCTGGTTTTGTGCAAGTCGGAT
>JAZQPB010000369.1:0-5792 GCA_045628165.1 Bacteroidales bacterium
AGAACTTTTGATGCCTAAGCCTCATTGGAAATCCGTGAAATTGGGCGAAGTGGCGGAATATTCAAAAGATAGGATTAATAACAAAGATATTACCCCTTTTACTTATGTAAGTGTAGAAAATTTGTTGCAAAATAAAAAGGGCGTATTATTTAATGAAAAAATTCCAAATGGAACAAATTCTATCAAATATAAAATGGATGATATTCTGATTGGAAATATTAGACCATATTTGAAAAAAATTTGGAGAGCTGACCGTGAAGGAGGAACTAATGGAGACGTATTGACAATTAGAATAAAGAAAGATTTCAAAAAAGAAATAAATACTGGTTATTTATATCAGATACTTTCTTCTGATAAGTTTTTTGCATACGATACAAGTTTCTCTAAAGGTGCTAAAATGCCCAGAGGTTCAAAGGATAAAGTTATGGAATATATAATTAATTATCCAGACTTGCCCGAGCAAGAAGAAATAGTAAAAGTTTTGGACACTTTTGACTCGCTGGTAAACGACATCAAGGAAGGCATTCCGGCGGAAATTGAGGCCCGCAGAATGCAATACGAGTATTACAGAAATCTGTTGCTTGAAATGTAATTAATCGTCTATGGAAAACTACAACATCATATCGGAAAACAGCGTGGCCACGGTAATGGCTAAATACACTCCCGAGCCTCGCACCGAAAAGGGCTATCAGACCGAGGCTGAGCTTGAGAGAGAATTCATTCAGAATCTCCAGGCCCAGCAATACGAGTATGCGGATATCAGAACCGAGAAGGATTTGATAGAGAATCTCCGCCACAAGCTCGAGCTCCTTAACGGGATTACTTTCTCCGATAATGAGTGGCGTAGTTTGTTCAGGAACCAGATTGCCAATCCCACTTTGGGCGTGGAGGAGAAAACCGAGTTACTTCAGCGCCGTGGCAAGCACATATTGCAGATTACCCGCGACAACGGCACCACCAAGAATATCTACCTTATCGACAAGGGCAACATCCACAACAACAGCCTTCAGGTGATAAACCAGTATGTGCCTGAGTCAGAGACCAAAAACCGCTACGACGTCACCATACTCGTAAACGGACTGCCTTTGGTGCACATAGAGCTCAAGAAACGTGGCGTGGCCATTCGCGAGGCATTCAATCAGATACGCCGTTACGGTCACGAGAGTTTCTGCCAGGGAAGCGGTTTGTTCGAGTATGTTCAGATTTTCGTGATCAGCAACGGAACTTCCACCAAATACTACTCCAACACCACACGCAAATCCCATCTCTACGACCAGAGCCGTCAGAGATTTACCGCCAACAGAAAATCGACCTCAAACAGCTTCGATTTCACAAACTATTGGGCCGACGCATCCAACGAGCCTATATTGGATCTCATAGACTTCACCAAGACTTTTTTCTGCAAGCACACCATACTCAATATTCTCACCAGATACTGCGTATTCAATGTCAACAACTGCCTTATGGTGATGCGTCCGTATCAGATAGTGGCCACCGAAAACATAATTTACCGCATCAACAGGGCCTATCTCAACAATCTTCAGGGCACCGTAAAGGCTGGAGGATACATCTGGCACACCACAGGAAGCGGTAAGACCCTCACGTCGTTCAAGACGGCTCAGCTGGCTATGGAGCTCCCTTATATCGACAAGGTTTTGTTTGTGGTGGACCGTCAGGACCTCGATTACCAGACAATGCTGGAATACAACAGGTTCGAGAAGGACAGCGTTAACGGAAACACCAACACGGAGATTTTGCGCCGTCAGCTGGAAAACGAGGGCAAATTCACCACCGAAAATGTTAAAATCATTGTAACCACAATTCAGAAACTGTCTATTCTGGTAAACAAGCGCAAGGAACTTAAAGCCTACGACCAAAACATTGTACTGATTTTCGACGAGTGCCACCGCAGTCAGTTCGGCAAGATGCACGAGGCCATCATCCGTAAATTCAGGAAATACTACATCTTTGGATTTACCGGCACGCCAATATTCACCAAAAACAGCAACAGCAACGCCTTGCCCACGCTCCGCACCACCGACCAGGCTTTCGGCGACCGTCTGCATACATACACAATAATAAACGCCATCAACGACCACAACGTATTGCCTTTCAAGATCGACTATGTAAAGACAATCGACATAAAGGAGATAGTGGAGGCCGAGCGCGTTTACGACATCAACCGTCAGGAGATATTGCTCGACCGTCGCAGGATCTACAACATCGTAAAATACATTTACGAGAACTTCGACCACAAGACCAAGCGCAATGGCAAGATCTACGACTACAAGGAGCGACGCATCAGCGGGTTCAACTCCATTTTCGCCACATCGGGAATTCCCGCGGCCATCAAGTATTATGAGGAATTCAGCCGTTATCAGGGCCTCAATAAACGTGAGCGCCTCAAGGTGGCCCTAATATATTCCTTCAAGTCAGCTGACAACGACGACTATTCTGAATTTATGGACGAGGAGGATACCTGCACCACAAGCGGACTCAGCAACTATCAGAGAGAATTTCTGAACAACGCAATCCAGGATTACAACGTAACGTTCGGCACATCGTTCGACACGTCAGCTGAAAAATTCCCAAACTACTACAAGGACGTATCGGAGCGAATGAAGAACAAGGAAATCGACATCCTGATAGTGGCGAATATGTTCCTGACAGGTTTCGATGCTCCCACGCTGAATACTCTGTGGGTGGATAAGAACCTGAGACTTCACGGCTTGCTTCAGGCTTTCTCGCGAACCAACAGAATACTCAATTCAATAAAGAACTGTGGGAATATAGTATGTTTCCGCGACCTCGACAACGCCACAAACGAGGCCCTTGCACTATTCGCCGACGTTGACGCCAAAGGTGTGGTGCTCCTGAAAACATTCTCGGAATACTATCTGGGCTACGACGACAGCAAGGGCATTCACCACAAAGGCTTTTGCGAGATTTTGGACGAACTCAGCGCCAAATATCCAATCACACGCCGTCCAAGAAGCATCAACCAGAAAAAGGAATTCGTGGATCTTTTTGGCTCTTACCTGAAAACCCAGAACATAATACGCGTTTTCGATGAATACCTCGACGACGGGAAATGTCAGAAACTATCGGAGCGCGACGAACAGGATTACCGCTCTATCTACAACGACATCCACGACGAGATGCGTCCATTGCGTCCCGAACAGGAGACCGTGAACGACGATATTGTCTTCGAAATGGAACTTATGAAATCGGTGGAGGTAAGCGTGGATTATATCCTTATGCTCATCAGGAAATTCCACGCATCCAACTGCAAGAACAAGAAAATTGTCGGTGAGATACGCCGTGCCATCAATTCGAGTCCCGACCTCAGAGACAAGAAGGAGCTCATAGAGAAATTCGTGAATAATATGACCTCCGAAATCACCGACATCGACAGGGAATGGCAACAATACCTTACCAACGAGAGAGACCTCGAACTCAAGAAAATAATTATGGAACTCAGGCTTAAACCATTGGAGACCGAGAAATTCATACGCCTGAGTTTCCATTACGGATACATAGACGACGAGGGAACCGAATTCAGCGACATATTGCCACCGATATCAAGGTTCAGCCCGATGGGAGAATTGTCCTCGATCCGTCGCAACGCCCTCGATCGCCTCACTGCGTTTTTCAACCGTTTCCACGGCGTAATCGGCTATCAGGAAGAAGACATTTTTGTGCAGTCGATTGCGGCCGAGAAGGGTGATGATTTTGAATAATCACCCAAATTAACCGTGCCTTTTCTGTAAATTACAATACCTTTAGAATATTTTGTTGTTCTAACTTACCTTTTTATTGTTTTAATCACAACCAATAAGACATTTAGAACAATCATTAAGAAGTTTTGTTGTTCTATAACTCCAAATATTCGTCTATTTTTGCCGTCAAAAAAAATATTTATTCATCAAAATCCAGATAAAAATGGAACGTGGCAAGCAGTTGCCCTCGGTGGCGGTAGGCGCAATGGGTTTTCATTCCAGAATGGGCGGTACCCTTCACCGCAAAGCCCAGGACCAACTCGCCACCGCCTTGGCCACCTACCAGATTCATTGGGACAATTACAAGAGAAAGACAAAATAAGAATTAAAAAGAAGTAGCTTCGCTCTAAATTTTGAGCGTAGCGACGTCTCTATTTTACTACAGTTTCACCGAAACCTTTGCTCCATTGTACTGAACCTCAACAGGATTTCCTGAATTGGTCTTTACGATGAATTTTCTTGTTTCTGACATTCCCTTGAAACTGCCTTCGCGCTTACCGATTGTGAGGGTGCGGGATTTGTTGTTCCAGGAGAGTTTGATAACGGAATATTCACCCTTCTCGAACTCGTAACCGTCGCCGGCGTCCTCGTAAAGTTCAAACTCCTTGTCGGCGCCGGGATAAACGGTGATTGTAACAGGCTTACCAACCTGAGCGTCAGTGTACTGAGCCACCTCGGTTGTGGTGATTATGCTTCCGTTTTTCACAAAGAGCGGAAGTTTCGAGATATCAGACTCGCAGTCTATCCACTGACCTCCGTTGTAAACTTTGTTTGTCCAGAAATCGGTGAAATCAGCACCCTTGGGCAGGTAAGCTTTCTTTGACTTAGCCTCGCTCCTTGGACGTGTGATTGGGCAAACCAGGAAGTCGCCAAACATATACTCGTCCTTGATATCAAGAACCGCAGTATCAGAGGCAAAATCGAAAGCCAGAAGACGCGCCATAGTGTAGTTTCTGAACGACTGAGCAAAAGCCATACTATAAGTGTAAGGCACCAACTGATAGCGGAGGTCGATCATTCGGTAGATAGCGTCATAATAAGGTGTGCCGGGCTCGCCGAAACGCCAGATCTCGCGTGGAGTGTCGCTTCCGTGACTGCGCAACATAGGCAGGAAAGTGCCCCATTGGAACATTCTGGTGTAATACTCGCGGTAGTTCTCGTCCTTAACGCCGTCGGGGAACTCGCCGACATAGAACCACCTGTGGCCGTCGCTTCGGGTGAAGAACGAGCCCACGTCAACCGTCCAATAAGGATTTCCGGTGGCCATATAATTGAGGCCGGCGGGAATCTGATCGCGGTACGACTGCCAACTTGCGTGAGTGTCTCCGTTCCAGACAATGGTGCCGTATCTCTGCTGACCGAGATAAGATGAACGAGTAAGGTTCACCACACGCTTGTTTGAGCCCGTAGCGCGCTGATTCTCATAGATTCCCATTGCGTGGTAGAGCGAATAGAGACTGCTTCGCTCGATTCCGAGAGCCTCGCCGAGCACGTCCTGATTGAGGTGCCAGCGTTTCTCGTGATCGTCCCAACTGTAAGGCTTGCCATTCTCGGGGCCGGGAATACGGTTCCAGTCGCCGTCCAAAGGCTCAGAACTGTCGCACCACCAGGCGTCGAAACCCTGCGAGAAAAACTCGTCGTTGGCGTATTTCCAAAAGAGTTTGCGACCCTCAGGATTAAAAACGTCGTAAACGTCGTGCTCGAGCATCAGGCCCTTGCTCTTGAAATCGTCGGCCTCGGGACACCACTGAGGATTGTCCCAAACGGAGATCATCAACTTGGCGTTCATCGCGTGAACCGAGTCAGCCAGAGCCTTTGGCGAGGGATAATATTTGGGATTCATCTTCATATATCCCCAGCCCTGAGGCCAGTAGTTCCAGTCCTGAACTATCATATCGATAGGCACTTGGCGGTTTCGGTACTCGCGGAGGGTGTTCACGATATCCTCGCTCGATACGTACCTCTCCTTGCTCTGGGTGTAACCGAAAACGTACCTTGGAAGCAGTGTTACGT
>JAZQPB010000370.1:0-16922 GCA_045628165.1 Bacteroidales bacterium
GGCTGCGGACATCAAAGTCTCATCCTTTACGGTCTCAGCTGTGTGAGAGTGGGCGATGGTCTCGCCGTACTCGAATGTTTCCTCGTCGCTCTCGCTGACGTGACCGCAGACAGCGCATGACTTGAAGTATACTGCCTTCTCTGTGCAGGTGGCTGCGGACTTCAAAGCCTCATCCTTTACAGTCTCAGCTGTGTGAGAGTGGGCGATGGTTTCGCCGTACTCGAATGTTTCCTCGTCGCTCTCGCTGATGTGACCGCAGACAGCGCATGACTTGAAGTATACTGCCTTCTCGGTGCAGGTGGCTGCGGACTTCAAAGCCTCATCCTTTACAGTCTCGGCTGTGTGAGTGTGGGCGATGGTCTCGCCGTACTCGAATGTTTCCTCGTCGCTCTCGCTGATGTGACCGCAGACAGCGCATGACTTGAAGTATACAGCCTTCTCGGTGCAGGTGGCTGCGGACTTCAAAGCCTCATCCTTTACGGTCTCGGCTGTGTGAGTGTGTCCTGTTGCAGGAATTTTGATATTGACATCGTAGCTTACGATGTTTTTGCCTTCTGCATCGCTGAAATAGATTTCTGAATCATGATCGTTTGAACAGGTCCAGTATTCCTTGTTGCCGTCGGCTTCGCAGGTTGCGGCCTCGGCCTCAGTCTTTACGAGATTGTGAGTGAAATAAACATCAATCGTCAGATTATCGGGAGGCATTATACCTGAAACTTCTTCTTTATCAGGGGTGTCAACGATTGATTCTGGATATACAACATCGTATGACTCTCCATATTTGTAATCCTTGACAAATGGATCCACGGCAGCAACTCCATTTGGTGTAATGAAGTTGACAGTGAGTGTGTAAGAGTTGATTGTCCATACCGCATAGAAAGTCTTGTCTCCTGTTGCTGTGGCAGAGATGGAGGTTACTTTCTCCTCGCCTGCTCCCGGATTCTGGGAAACAAACCAGCCTGTAAATGTATAGCCTGTACGCTCTGGTGTTGGCAATGTCTCGATTCCAGCTCCGTAAGTGTACTTTTCAGGTACGGTGACGGTCTCGTGGAATGATCCGCCATTAGCTAAACTGAGTAATACATTATACTCGTTGGCTGAATATGTAACAGTTTCGTTTACATTTTCCTTACCCATTGTTCCTGATACAGTTGCAATGTCGGGTGTATAACCTGTAACGGTTGGTGTTGTTGCCGAGTATGTCTCTCCCTCGTAGAATCTTGCCTCGTAAGACCGGTCGGCATCAATCTCGTCTGGCAGGCCAGCGTAAGTAATCGACAATTTGTGGTCTTCGATGGTGAATGTAATTGATTGTTGTTTTACATCCGAATCGATATGGTTGTTGTCATCAGCTGAAACAACTGTTTTGGTGTAGAGGATGATGTTTTCGTTGAGTTGCAGTCCCTCGAATTCACCGGTGGCGTTCCAGTTTTCATTGTCGATGCTGAATCGGCAATTCTCTGTTGCGCTATTAGCTGTAAGTCTTCCGATAACAGTGCCAGCGTCGTTCTTGCCGGTCCAGATTGTTGTGTAAGTGGCATCAGCTGGTTTGTCAAGTTTGGCTTTCTCGATTGTAAAGCTCTTCTCAGCACTTCCGCTGTAATTGCCCTGGAATGTGATTGCGAGCTTTCCTGTTCCGGCATTGGTATTGTCGGCATCAGTTGGCTTGCTCACTGTGTAGTCGGTGTTTTTGATGAGTGTGTTTTCACCGTAAACTACTGATTCTACAGTTGGCACAATCTCCTCTCCTGAGTATGTCCATGTTGTCTCGTCCAAGGTGATTGTTACCATTTCAGCTGATAGCTCCTTCGCATTCATAGTCCATTCAGCATTTGTTGTTGTTGCTGATAGGTACTGGTCGCTTGCTGGAGTGAATGTGATCTCGTAGCTTGCTGGTGTGCCGGTGAGGTTTGCGATGGTGCTTTCATCAGCTGCCTTGGCTGATGTTATCGCCCAAGTACCCTCTATTTCGGTGGTTCCGTACATGGCTTTTCCTGTAGGTATTGTAGCTGATACAGCATCTCCGTAGGTGTATGTGACGGCCACATTAGAGAGTGTGAGTTCGCCCTTTACGGTGAAGTCTTGTGTATTCGTCTCGCTCACGTTACCTGTCATGTCGATGGCGCGGGCTTTTATGGTGTGTTTGCCTAAGGTTGTGTTTACGATACCTGCGACGGGGTAGTCCTTCCATTCTGTATCAGTATCCAGCTGATACTGATACTTTGCTACGCCCGATGTGTCGGTGTCGGCGCCGTTGTCGTTGGCAAAGAGTTTTACTGTTGCCTTGGCGGTGCCGTCGTTGAGCACGGTGATGGTAGGCTTCTTTGGCGCGGTACGGTCGAGCCAAATGGTCAGATCCCTGCTCGCCTCTCTGCCGTCAAGATATTTAACCTCAAATGTCTGGGTGCTCTTGCCCTCTATGTTGTACCAGTTAGGGTTAGTGAATCCCATCTCATCCCACATATATCCGGTTTCCGTCTCGGGAACAACGCCGTATATTCCGTAAACCCATTTGCCCTTGTTGAATTCGGCAAAGCTTGCCGGGATTTCATCCGTAGATGTAGCGGTTGGATAATAATTGATTCCTAAATCCTTGGTGTGGACTTTGAGAGTGTATGGCACGTATTTGTCCTGAACGGCGTCGTACATTACAAACTTGTAATTGTCGCTGCTTGGTGTTACGCCGAATGTGTAATCGCCTGCGGTGGCATTCTCGGTTGAAACCTCATAAACGCCACCGTCTTTTGCGGCGATTGTTGGAGCTGAAACACCTTCGTCAGTTACTGGAGCTGTGATAGTTCCTATGGCAACGTCATCAGATGAGAATGTGAGTTTTGTGTTGAAGCCGAGATGCTGGTAGAAGTCGGTTGGCGAAACCACTATCTCCTTCGCATTCATAGTCCATTCAGCGCTTGTTGTTGTAGCTGATACGTACTTGTCGTTCTCGTCAGGAGTGAATGTGATCTCGTAGCTTGCTGGTGTGCCGGTGAGGTTTGCGATGGTGCTTTCATCAGCTGCATTGGCTGATGTTATCGCCCATGTGCCTTCGATTTCGGTGGTTCCGTACATTGCAGTACCTGTGATGGCGCCGTCGGTTGTATTAACAGCTGATACGGCATCTCCGTAGGTGTAGGTTACGGACACATTAGAGAGTACGGGAACACTCTTCACGGTATACCTCTGGGTCTTGATCTCGCTTTCGTTTCCTGCGTTGTCGATGGCGTAATAGTGGATATAGTTTTGTTCAGCAGGAATTTCTATTTCTGCTGAATATTTATTCCAACCGTTGAGAGAGGTCAAAGACTCTGCCTTGTTGGGAACACTTTCGTCTGCTGTGAATCGATAGAGTACGGCCTTCACATCGGAATAATTGCCTTCTGTGAGTGTATTGCCTGACGCGTCCTTGTTGTCTGTGGTGGTCAGGGTTATTGTGTTTCCAGTCAATATTATTCCATCCTCAGGGATGTTGTGGTTAACTGTTGGCGCGGTCTTGTCGAGCTTGATTGTGAATGGCAGCAATGGGTAGTTGTCCTCATTGAGCAGAGTGTGTGATATTCTGATTCCGTCTGAGTAGGTGGTCTCGGTGCTTAACGCGGCGGCTGTAGGCAATGCTACTTTTACCTCGCAGTTAGACGATGCGTTGCCATTGCCTGTAATATATACAGACGCCTCCTTGGCCCAAACACCTTCTGCTGTTGGGTAAGCCGAATACTTGATGTCGTGCACTCCGGTGGCGTCGGTGTATTTCACCATCAGCTCCTTGATGTTGATTTCTACCTCAGGGTCTGTGAATTCTGAGGTGATTACAAAATCATCGGTGGCGCTTACGAGAGGAATTGTATAGTTGCCTGCTACGGCGTCGGGGCCTGCGTTTACATAGTATTTCCATACACCATCAACTTCTTCCTGAGTGAGCACAGAATTTTCTGGCAGAGTGAGCTTTACGCCATTAGTTATAATGGTGTATCCTCGGTTGCAGAATTCCAAAGGTACCTCAATGAGGTTTTGCGATTGGTCTTCATTGCTGAGCATTCCCGCCACAAAGTTGAACTCGTTGTATGAATAAAGTTTTACATCCTGATACCAAAGAACATTCTCTGTGATTTCTACAGAAGCGTATTGCGAGTTCGCAGGTGTGAATTTGAGAACATAACTTGATGGTTTGCTGGAGATAGTAGGATTGGTACTGCTGTAATCATTACCGTCAATTTTTAAAATTGTCCAGGTTCCGTTCACTGTAGCCTCGCCGTATTTTACTGTTGCGGTAATTTCAGGGTAATATCCGGAGTAGTTTACCTTGACATCAGTGATTGTTGGAGCCACCTGAACAGTGAATTCTTCCATGCCGAAATAACTATCATTGCCGGCATTGTCGATGGCATAGTAGAATATTGTATAGTTACCCTTCATGTCGGAAATAGACACGCTGTTGCCTTCTTCCCATCCGTCAGCGGTTTTGCTCTTTACGGTAGGAAGGACCTCCTGGGTTGTGTAGTAGCGCACCTTCGATACGCCAGAGTGTGCATCTGTGGCTGTCAGGGTTATGGGGCCAGCTGATGCGGGAATCTTGCCGTCCTCCGGGATGTTGGTAACAACGGTTGGCGCGGTCTTGTCGATTTGGACAGTCCATTTGAGGGTAGCAGGATTCAGCCAGTTGGCGGCTCTATATACCGAGAGGTTCACATTTGAAGTTCCTTCGGTGGAATATGTGGCTGTTTCGGTGGAAGCGTCCACATATACCATATCGGATGCGTAGTTTTGGAATCCCAGCGACAAGTCTGCGTCGTAGATGTTGGTGAATGCCTGTGCAGACTGTGCCCAGATTTCGTTGCTATTGTAATCGCTGAGGGTGGTGTATTTTGTCTCGCCTTCCTGCTCATACTTTATCACCACATCCTCCACATCCACGGTGATGGTTGCGGAGTTGGCGTTGGAGAAAGTATAGTTGTCGTTGGTGCAGTCGAATGTGAAAGTATGATTGCCGGTAGTGCTTAGCGCGCTCTTAGCTATCGTGACACTGCCGGTTGTATTATTCACTTCAACGCCTGTTGTCGAGCAAGAGATGGTAATCTCGTCGCCATCCAAAACGCCTGCGTATGACGGTTTGAATGCGATTCCATCGGCACCCAATATATTGTTGTATATGGTCTGGGTGAATGAGATTTCCTTTTTGTTCATCGTCCAGGTAACACCACTGGTGATGGTGACAGGGACGTAGTTTGTGGCATCTTCTGGTGTGAAGGTGATCTCGTAGCTGTCAGGCACACCGAGTATTGTGGTGTGTGTGGTTCCTTCTGCATCGCTGGTGTAGCCGATTTTCTTGATCTCGAAGGAACCATCCACATCGGCTGTGCCGTCCTTGGCTGTGCCGGAGATTGCGGCATCAGATACAGCATCTCCGTATGTGTAGGTTACTTCCACGTCGGAGATGGTAACTGTCTTCCTAATGTTGAGCGCCTTTCTTTTAATAGTCACGTTTCCTGCATTGTCTTCAGCGCGTAGGAACAGAGAGTACGAACCTGATTTGCCGCTCAAGGATACAGATGAACCTGCTGTGAAATCTGCCGCATCGGGATTATCAAGAATAAGTCCCTCTTTGAGGCAGTATCCAACTCCGTTGTCCTTGAGACCTGACGTTCCTATTGTAGATAAACCTTTCATATCCTGAGTACCTGAAATGTCAATGGTTTGGTCTGCATTGCATTCCAAGGCCGCCGTCTCTCCCAACAGAACATTAGCTACAAATTCACTTCCGCTATAAAGCTGAGCGAAAATCGTTGGCGCTGTGCCATCCACAATAAGACTTATACTGTTTTTGCTGAAGACGGGATTCAACGACCAATTACCCCAAGTGTCATCAGTTTTTTCTCTGTAATATACCTGTATCGATGTATAATTTTTTTCCGCCAATTCAGTAGTTTCTCCAGTATTGCTGAATGATACTTGGTACAGATCAGGGAATGGAGATTCTATCTTGAAGCTCTGAACAGCATTGTGGCTTGCGAGATTGGCAAAGAAGGTGTTGAGTTTGTCGTTTTTGGTTTCACCGGCTTTGTCGTATGTCACATCTATATCCTCGATATCCACCAGCAAAACCAACGGACTGTTGGTCATTGTAATATTCGTATAAGAGCTGGCATGATGTATTCCTACGTAGCCCTTCACAGCAGAGGTTGTAGTAAAATATCTTTCAGTAACGCCATCAGATGTGGATGTCGATACTGTAATTCTATCTCTATCTGTCAACTTTTCAGAAATGTAACCAAAATTGAATTTTGGTTCTTCATCATCGAGTGATGATGTAATGTTGAGTACATATTTGGGACTGCCACGCAATACTTTGATTTCGGGGCCTACGTAACACTCCAACTCATCGTTGTATGTACCGGGATTGCCATCCACATACAAGGTGTAAGGCTTGGGGTTCTTCACCCATGTGGCTGTATTAGTTGAAGCAGGTGCATAGAGATCCTCATCCGCTCCGGTTGGAGTGAATGTAATCTCGTAGCTTGCTGGTGTGGCGGTAAGTGCAGGATCGTTGGTGGCGGACACCTCCTCGCCATCAATCTTTGTGATTGCCCAAGTGCCGGAAATGGTATTTTCGCCGTACTTGGCAGTACCTGTGATTGCAGCAGCTGATACAACATCTCCGTAGGTGTAGGTGACGGTAACATTCGAGATCTCAGGAACTCCCAGAATTTTTATTTTCTGGAAATTGGATATTCCGTTGAAAGCCTTGTCGTAAGTGGCTACCCACAGTGTGTATTCTCCCGGGGCTGTAGTGTTGAGTTTGATTTCGTCACCAGTGGCTTTGGGATTGGAGAATCGCTTTGTTGTGACATCTGTCAAAGTATTTGGATAAGGGATTTTTTTATTTGTGTTAATGTAGTTTTGTATTATCTCCAGGTCCTCATCGGTGCAAATGTGGTAATGTATCTCATAGATACCAGCGTTGTCAGTTACTCCGGTTGGCAATGGGTCCGAGCCTATGATGAGAATCGTCTCATTGGTTTTAACCTCTATTGTTCCTGTTTCGTTCCATCCTTCTGTATCACCGAATTTTGCAGAAAGTTCAGGATTGGTACGGTCTATCAGAAATTCCTTCTCAATTGTTTTTTTCCACCAGTGGGTCTGTAGGTAAACATTTTGGGTGTTTTTGCCTTCTTTGGTATAAAGGTCTGTTGATATTTGAGAGTCCTCATATTTATCGAAGCCAACTGTGATTTCTATATTGTCGCTGTTTTTTATAGCTGTAGTTAATAGATTATTGCTTCCGAATGCGTAATTGTCCAGAATATAGAAATCGTAGTAATAATCCAATGTTCCTGTAATCAGATATGGAGTAGTGGCGGATGTTTTGTCACCCAAATAATTCCTGTTTGTGTACAATACCAGATCCCTCACATTGATTACAACCTCGAACGTGTTGTCGGTGCCGATGGTGTAATTATCGTCGATACATTCGAATTTCAATGTGTGGTTTGTTTTCAGGGTGGCATCGTCAGTAGTTGTCACCGTAAATGCGGTGTTGCTGGCATTGGGTGTCAGTGTAAGGCCGCTGGTAGTGGCAGTAAGCAACTTCAATTTTGGAGTTGCTCCGTCGGAGAAGGTTAACGGCAATACAGCATTGTCGTCTGCGGTGATGCCGGGGATAATGGAGAAGTATTTCTTGCCTGTGTAGGTGATTTCATTCTTGTTCATCACCCATTCCACGTCGCTGGTAGTAGAGCCTGCGTTTACGAGGTTGAGGGTTTCGTCCGGGGTGAAGATAATCTCGTATGATTCTATTGTGCCGGGTATTATGCTTGAAGCGCTTACTGCATCTCCGTTTATCTTCTTGATGCTGAATGTGCCTTCTTTGTCGTAGCGTACGCCGTTTACGGTAGCAAAACCGGAGATATTAGCTTCGGCTGCTGTCTGTCCATAGGTATACTCCACCCTTAGATTCTCCAGCTCGGGTGTTGCTTTTACGTATGCCATTACTTTTTTTTCTATTCCTCCGTTTCCGGCAATGTCTGTGGCTTTGGCGATAATGTAAGTCTGTCCGCGTTCCATTTCCTGGTCGAGATCGAATCCCATATCTGCTATGGTGGTTTCTATTACATAATATCCCTCGGCGTCCTTGGCGGTTTCTGATGCCAGATTATATGGCGATTCAAAAAGTGCGTCGCCCATCTGGTATTTTATTCCATAGATTAACGAATCGAGAGGAACGATGCCGTCGGCCTTCCATTTTAATGCCACCTTGGTTTGGGAGGTGAGCTCGTAAATGTCTTGTCCATAAGAATCCTTGTCGCCGGTTGCCGCAATCGGATTATTCTCCTCGTCGAAGAATTCCATGCTTATGATGTCGGGATTTACAGCATATCTGTTGCTTACGATGTAGAAAGTATTTTCCACACTTTTATTGTCGGTGTATGTAATGGTGTATGTTTGGGTCCAGCCATTAAAATCCCATTCGCCAGACGGCAATTCTATTGTATTACCTTCTTCATCTGTGGTTTTTACGATTGTGTTGTCGCTGTTGAAACCCATCAATTTGGCGCCGGAATTTGTGTATAGTGTTTTGCCCGGTTGGCTCAGTGCCTCTGTAAGACTGTAAACATAGTCTTTTATTTTTATGCCCAAGTCATTACGCGTGCTGATGGTGATCTTGATCTCAGAGGCTCCATCCATTTTTTCCTCGTTGCCGTCTTCGTCTTTATGGTAAACTTCGTAGTTGCCCATTTCCAGGTCGTAATTGGACATGTTGAGTTTTATGGTGATTTCGTCGTCTACCAAATTTGTTCGGTAACCATCGGCATAGTTGGTCAATTCTATTACTTTTTCCCAAGTGTTCCAGTCTGTTACAACATCTGCGTAGGTGTTGCCGCCTTCTTTCGTAGCTACTGAGAAAAATTGGTCGAACGAAGTGTTGTATCCGTTGATTACGAATACAGGCTTTATTTTCAACTCCTGTTCTCCGGATATGATGTCGTAGTTGTTTTTCAATCCTTTGAGAACCAGTTTTTTGGGAGATACTGTTATCTCTGCTGTTACTTTGCAGGGATTGCAGTCGTCGTATATATTGTTGTCGGGAATGAACTCAATTTCGATTTCGTCGCTCTCTGTCTTGGCATTGTATGGCCACTGGCTTGATGTGTTGTATAACGACACCATACCAGTAACGAGGTCTCCATTGCTGTCATAGAACTTGGAAACCCTTGTATTTTGGAGCATTTTCTCCATGTCGTAAAAATCGCCGTATTCGTATGCAATTTTTACTTTGTTAATGGTTTTGATGCCATTGATGAAATCTACCTTCCCCTGTGTGGTGGTGGCACCGCCAAAGTCGCCGTATGCATCGCCCTCGAATGTTACGGTGTTGTCAGTTTTATCCCAATATACAATTCTCTTGCCGTCCGGGTCAGTCAATGTGATGTGGGGTTTGGAATTGAAGGATACCGTAACATCCGTATTGTTGAGGCTGATACCGTTTTTAGCCTTTATAGCTACTCCTCCGTCTATTATCACATGGCCCTCGTTTCCTGCGTTGATTCCGTATTCTTCAGGGTTGTTGATTTCGCATTGCGATATTGAGACGGTGCCTGAATGAGAAGCTCCTACACGACCGTTGATCTCGCAATCTGATAATGCAAGATTTCCAGGTCCGCCAGTCATAACATTTCCGTTGATGGTTCCTTTTCTGAATGTCACATCGCCTGCTACGTTTAGCTGGAAATTGGCATCCATGGAGAATCTCTCCATCTGTATTTTCGTAGTTTTTTCAGAACCTACGAAGGTTGGTTTTGTATCTCCTGCCTTTACAGTGTAGTCGCCCACCATTTCTATTGTGCCTTTGTCGGGGCAATCCTCGATGGCTTTGGTAAGTGTCTCGTAATATTTGCCGTTGCTTAGGAATACGGCATTGTCTATGTCATTGATCCATTTTACCATGTCGTCTCCGTCCAGTGCATATATGGAGCTTTCTATATCAGGGGCGGTGCCAGTCGATACAATGTTGGAGACGGTGGTATTGAATTCCATCTTGGACCTAATGTTGATGAGACCGCTGTTTATGCTGATGGCGTTTTTGGCGTTGATTATGGTAGTATTGTTTCCCGTGATTACCAAATTACCTCCGTCTATGCTGATGGCGTTTTCGGCGTTGCTTGTCAGCTCCACGCCTCTCAATGTTACGTATCCTCCATTTGATGCAGAGAGCTCGCCTTCTATGTAGCAGTCTCTGAAAGTGAATGCCTTGGTATGGGGGTCTTTTGAGGTAAGTGTGCCTTGAAATTTGCCGTTTACATGATTGTCGGCGGCAATTCTTGATCCTTTTACAATGATTCCCAGTGTTTCACTGTTGCTGGTCAGGTTTCCAGAGAGTGTGTGATTGTTCAGGTCTATGGAGATAGTCTGTGAGGTTTCCCTTGTGGTAGGGAAAGTGTAGTCGCCAAGGTCGGTGTCCTTCAGCATGGTTATGGTGTAATCGGAGTTGTCGTCGTCGGGTACTGCGGCTATGGCATCATCGAGTGTGCTGTAGAATGCGCCGTTATACTCAAACTTGTATTCGCCCATTTGGTTGTTTAAATATGCGGCTCTCTCATCTACAGTCATTCCTGTGAAATCGTATGTGCCATTGTCGCTGGTGATTGCCATTGCCTTGCTTCCATAGCTATACAATTCTATTGGGTTGCCTGTAGTGGTGCTTATAAAAGGCTTATTGTTTAGTGTGACCTCCACATCGTTGTAATAGTTGTTCATGATTATGCCTTGGGGGGCTTTTATTGTGGTAGGCTCACCCGAGAATTCTGCAGTTCCTCCAGATAAATATACGGCATTGCCACTCGACATGTCGAATTTGCAACCGTCTATTACAACATGGGCACCTTGGCTTATTGTAATTCCGGAACTCGAATTGCAGTCCTTGAGTATGAAGTCGGAGTTAAATGTTATTGGTCCCCAGAGAACAGCATTCTTTACCGTAAGGGTTTTGCCCGTCATTGGATTACTATGATTCATTGTGTTGGTACTTAAGTCAAAACCATTGAAATCTATTGTGAATTCAGTGGCCGGCACTGTAGCAGGGCCGGGAAATTGTTCGTATTTGTCCACCAGTATAGTGATGGTCTCTCCATTCTGCACGGCGCTCATCGCCGCGGCCAGTGTTGGATATTCCACATCGCCAATCTTGCAGTATGGCGTCTCCTGCGCCCATGCCTGTCCTGCGCCTGCTCCAAGAGCAAGCCAGACCATGAGCAAGGTCAGCACCCTGGCCGACCAGTTCTTTGTTGTTAAGTTTTGCTTATTCATACTTTGAAGTAATTTATTATTAATTATTTATTTGTTTCTATTTGACAATATGCGCCACAAATTTAGTAAAAAAAAATTGATTTTTTATAAAAAATACAAACAAAAAATTACCATAATTTTTTTTGCAAAAATCATTTTTATTAGTACATTTGCAATGTTAAGAATTGTATATACCATGCAACTGAAAGCCGGATACTTTACCAGTGGAATAGAGTCCCTGAAGACCACCGAGGCCATGGCCCGGAAGGTGGACGCGCTCATGGAGAGCCTCTCGTATTTTGACCTCGATACCAATATCGAGCTCTCCGATACGTGCGACGATCCTGCCGTGGCACTCATGTACAACATCGTATCGCGCGGCGCGCCCACATACGCATCGCAGTTTGTGGAAGACATTCTTTCCACCACCATTGGCAAGACCCTGAAGCGGATCTCCGACACCGGCGACATCTCCCGCGAGATACAGAAGCAGGAGGTGCGCGACATGGTGTTCCGCGCACTCCACGTAATAGATCCGCGCGTAAGGCCCGCCATGCCCAAAACCAGCAACTCCAAGATCCAGCAGGCCTGCGCATACATCCTGAACGGCGCCGTGCCGAGCCAGGGCGACTACATATTCCAGCTTGGCGATACCGAATGCTTGTACGAGAACATGTTCAGATTCTCCAGCAGATTCCGCCGCCAGCTGCAGGACCTCAAGGCCAACCCCGCCTGCCAGTTTCTACAGCAGAAATGCCATCTCTGCTTCCACGCGCCGTATTCCGACAATACAGCTGATGGCGTGGCATTCCACTTCACACAGGACCGCAACGGCGTGGATACCACCGACTACATCACCGAGGAGCAGATTTCATCGCTATTAGCTGATATAAACATACAGGGCCGCGTGATAGTGCGCGACTCGCAGAACCCCTACGACCGCACCGAGGAGCTCTCCAACTTTACCCAGAGCCAGTATTTCGACATAATAAGGCAAAACTACCAGTCGCCGCTCTACGGCCACGAGGATGGAATAGAGGCTCTTCAGCTGGCTCTCACACCCCTCGCCATAGCCCGCGTGCAGAAGGTGATACTGGAGGCCATAAACTCCGGAGCCCTCAGCATGAGCGCCAAGAGCTGGAGCATCTGCGTGATAGAGCGCGATGTGCCGTGCGCATTCCTGGCCATAGAGGACCTCCGCCAGCATTTCGCAAGATACTTCGCCCTCGAGAACCAGGGACGCCGTCTGCCGGCCATCAAGCTCGAGATATTCCACACCGAGGAGTTCGCCAACACCGAGCTCAACCTCCTCTACCAGGGCAGCCGCGACGATGTGTCGGAATTCAATCCCCTCCGCCGCTACGACCTCCTGATAGACATATCCGTACTGCGCCGCGCATCGTTTGACCGCGAGGTGCCCCCCACAGTTACCGACCGCTATGCCGTGGTGAGGTCGGCCAAATCGCCATCAGCTGATAGCAAACTTCTGTTCTCCGACCAGGTGCACTACAACATAGCCGTATCAGCTGATATGGAGGCCATGGCAGCTAATGGCGTGGACGATACAGAATACGACGAGAGCGATTCCGACGACGACAACGACTGCCTCACCGAGCAGGAAGACGCGCTGAGATTCTTCCTGAAAAACCTCTTTGCCAAGAGCGACTTCATAGACGGACAGCTCCAGAGCATCTGCCGGCTGCTGAACGGCGAGAACATACTCCACGTATCAGCTCCGGCATCGGGCAAGACCCTGGTGATGCTCTTTGCCGCGCTCATGAAACCGGGCTACAGCTTTGTGCTGCCGCCCACCATAGCGGTAATGGATTCGCAGTTTGCCACACTCCGCGGCCGGCGCATAGACTGCTGCTACTACATAAGCCCCGTGCTGCAGAACTCGCAGAGCCGCAACATGGCCGTAAGGCGCGTGGTGGAGGGCAAGAGCATCATCACGCTGATATCGCCGCTGCTGATACACGACCCGTATATGCGCGGAGTTTTCGCCGGTATCAATCAGCTGAACATACCAATATACTACATAATGCTCGATGAGGCCCAGCGCATCTCGCTGCAGACCACCGAGTACACGGCCTATTATCAGGACATCAGAAACATAATAGCGTCCAACTTTGACACCGACAATACACAGATGCTGAGGCTCGGCGCCTTTACATCCACGCTGGAGACCAACATCCACAAGGAGATAGCCGAGAAACTGCATACCGACATCACAATATTCTACCGCGACACTTTCGCCCAGTTTGTGAAACCGCGCATCACGGTTCACGAGGTGGACCTGAGGGGCGTGGGCAATACCGACGACCTCGACTCGTATTCGCGCCGTCTCAAGCAGCACGAGGTGGAGACGCTTCTGCAGCCGATGCTCCGCAAAAACTCGGCGTCGAAGGCCGTGATATATTCCATAACTCCGCCGTTCGATTCGGTGGATGTGTACGGCGACAGCCAGCAGGTATGCGATGCGCCCACCGCGCATTACCTCGGCGATATCGACGAGCCGTATTCATACGTGAGCAGCTCGGTGGCATACCGCAGCATGAAGGAGCTATCGCGTTTCTGCGAGACCGACAGCGCGCGCGTGCTCTCGGCCACATATTCGGCCGGCCTGGGCGTGCACGCCAGCGGCATCAAGCGCATAGTGCACATGGAGCCGCCTCTCTCGCTCGATGCCTTCTGCCGGGCCAACGGCCGCGGAGCCAAGGGCGATGCCGTGCAGGTGGACCTCTACATAAACACCGTGCCGCGCGAGTACAGCAGCTCCGAGAGCGTGCGCGACGGCAATGGCAACATCAAGACCCTGCAGAGCGTGATATCCACCAACTTTGATACTGCCGCCAATCTGATGAGGCTTGCCAAGCTGAATCCCGGCGCCCTCAAGGAGAAGACAATAATAAACGAACTGCTGGAGGGTGTGATGTTTCCATGCCGCACCGACCGCCAGAACATCATAGACGCTGTATACAATGAGTTTGGCGTGGAGATAGATACCGACGCCGAGCCGATGGTGAATCCGTATCAGCTGTACATATACACTCAGGGCAGGAGCAAGAGCCTGGGCCACATAGACTTCCGCAACAGATCGCTCCACATGCCGGAGATGCAGTTTGATGTGCCATTAGCTGAAAAAATACAGTCCTACATTCTGGACATGATAGTGGACAACACCGACAATCCGCTCGACTACCTGAAGCAGATGGAGAGCGAGAAGCCCGCCGAGGAATGCGACGGCCTGCAGACCGCCCTCGACGCCATAATGGAGGGCCGCAAGACTGAGCTCCGGATTCCGTTCTACAACAGCTATTTTGAATACGGTGCCCAGCTGATAGCGAGTGCCACACAGACCGAGGTGGATCCGCAGATGCTGCGCCGCTGCTACAACAGCACCGACAATTACGACGACTATGAGCGCATGCTTCAGCGCGAGGGCCGCGTGAGGGTGCGATCCATGGAGGATGTGCGCCGCACCGAGTTCAAGAATCTGTATCTGAGGCTGCGAAACCGCAAGGACACTCTGAGGGCCGTATCGCGGCTCAAGGAGATAGATGTGATAGACGACTATCTCGTAAATCCCGCCACGGGAATTGTGACCCTGAGCATGACCAAGCGGAGCAAGGATTTTTACCGCATGAAGCTGCTGCCTATACTCCAGCGCAACATCACGCGCGAGCGTATGCTCCACTACATTTCGGGGATAGAGGAGGAGAAGTACCTCTCGATAGAGAAATACACCGATGTGCTCATCGACTTCTTCTATGCCGAGATATATCCGCTGTATGAGAAACAGGCCCAGGATGCCAGCAAGTTCTTTGAGTCGGTGCTCCAGAGGCAGAAGGACGATTCTATAAGTCAGGAACTTATCTCGCAGAATCTTGCCAGCTATTTCGCGTCGAGATACAAGTGCAAGTTTGTATACGGCGATGTGGAGACCCTGCCCGACAATCACGCCAATGTGGAATCGATAGTGAACACCATAGAGCGCGCCGGCAGCAATATTAATTCGCTGATGGACCTTCAGCAGTCCATCGACCTGTCGCAGCCTGAAAACCGCACTCCGTCCAACAAGATTATCTACGGATACTGCAGCCTCTTCACCGACCGCGACAATGCTCCGGCAAGCAGGCTGGAGGCATACTCGCACATTAGCGACGGCCTGCTCGACTACAGGCGCAAGCACACTATCGCGGAGTTCAACCAGGAGGCCGAGTCTATCACCGGCAAGATATCAGCTGAAAACTACGACCTGAAGGACGAGGCCTCAGAGGTAATATCCATTCAGGTGCAGAGCAAGTGGCTGAAGTGGTTTAACAGCGAGGTGCTCAAGATACAATGATTCGTAATTCGTAACTCGTAATTATACAAATATATGAAAGAATTGATAAACAACGAACTGGCACAGCTGCAGAAGGATTTGGAGAATCTGCAGTCGGCATCCAGGATGATAGCCCAGGCCGGCGAGGCCTCCAACGGCGTAATAGCCGAGGCAAAGGTGATTCATGAGGATTTCTCGAAGAATCTGGAAAAACTCACCACTCTATATACAGAGTTTTTGGAGGCAGCTAATAAGCAGAGCAGTCAGAACCAGCTTCTCGTGGTGGACCATGTGAAGCAGACCATCACCGAGCAGTCGGCCCTTATCGACAAGTGCAGCAGCCTTGTGGACAAGAGCGCCAGCGATGCTGCGTTGAAGGTGGAGACCGTAAAGGAGACTTACCTCAAGCAGTCGGCAGAGACCGGCAAGCTTCTTTCGTCATATTTGGAGCTTGCGCAGAGCACCGCCGAGCTCAAGGACAAGATTCAGTCGGTGGATTTCCCAAAGAGACTCGACTCTTTGACCTCCAGCAGCGACGACCTCTCGCAGAAGTTCGCCTCGCTATCGCAGAATTATGACACCGTAAAGACCGACCTCGCCGATCTGAGCAAGCGCGTGGACGATATGCAGATGATGATAGCCAAGATTAAGGACCAGCAGACCAAGCAGGACACCGAGCTCGCCAAGATTCTGACCGCCGCCAGCAGCGATGCCGCCATCAAGCAGGCCAAGGCCAACAGCAAGGATATCAGCTCGCTGAAGTCGCTTCTGGTAACCACGCTGATTTTTGTGGTACTGGCTCTGGCCGGCATTGCGTTTATTTATCTTAAGAAATAATTTTTTTTGAGCGAAGCGCGAATTGATTTTAAAGACGTCGCTTCGCTCAAAATTTTATAAAAATCTTTTAAAAATTTGCTGTCGCCCGAAATTCCGGGCAAAAATTTGACAAAAATCTCTTTGTCCCTAATGGGACGTGTTTTCTGTGTAATCAGCAGTGGTCACGAAGTGACAAAAAAAATTTTTGAATGATTTTCGCCTGGGATTTCGGGCAATAACATAGAACTATTTTTTTTAAAATTTTTGATAAATTTTGAGCGAAGCGACTTTTTTTTACAAAAAAATCCCCGGAAACCGCAATTGATTTCCGGGGATTTTTTATTTATTTATCGGAGAACGTGGCAGGGCCGCTATCCGAGACGTGGCAGGGCCGCGTTTGTCAGAGACGTGGCAGGGCCGCGTCTCTACTCTTTGTCCTCTTTCTGGAAAACCTTGTAGCAGATACCAGCAGCGCCGGCGCCTACCAATGGAGCCACGATGAAGA
>JAZQPB010000371.1:0-4792 GCA_045628165.1 Bacteroidales bacterium
AGCAAGCAAGCAAGCTTAGTTACTCTTATGCACTTTTAGTTTCTAATTTAGAAAATATATACACATTAGGAGCAATGCGCAGATTTCAGGGAAACCTGTAATCTGTGCATTGCGCTTTTTTTGTGCCTATCCGCATCCTGGCGCAAAGCGTTTGCGGAAAACCGAATACCATCTTATGACAAATTCTGATGTCGTGCTCGGTGCAAATAGCAAGATTTACAGTGTTGGAACTGAGGCCAATACGTCCCCCGGAAAGAGAGATGCTCTTGATGGGAAGTCGGTAGAGTACATTCCGACGACAACGCTTCCGCACTGGTTTCCCATACGCGCAACCCATCACAGGGCTCAGCAGATTTTCGATAATATCAGAGGTCTAAATTTCGAGGGCCGAATCTTTGAGCCTTACCTTCCGCTCCTTAGGAAGGTTGTTTATTCCAACGAGGATTTCAAGAACCCAACACAATATATTCAGGACATTCCGCTCGATACCGGCCTGCTTTTCGTGAAGATGATGCTCAATGATTTCAAAAGCCTTCTCGATATGAAGATTCCGGGTCTGACACCTTATTATAATCATTTTTTCACCAACGAGTTCGGCAAAAACGACCTCCTGATAGTTCCCGAAGTTCAGATGAAGAGTTTCCGCATCATAGTGGAGTCGGGCAACGAGCACATTCTGGTCGATCAGGCCAAGGCTCCTAAGTACTTGAAAGGCGACGACGTGGTGGTGATTGGCGGCCCCTTCGCCGGAGTGGAGGGCAAGGTTCTGAGGTTCCGAAGTCAGAAGAGGGTTTTCGTGGAACTTCCCGGATTGGGGATTTTCGGCACGGCGTACGTGCCGCCGCAGTGGATAAGACGCATTGAGCACGAATAGCTGCTGATACCGAGCACGCCGAGCACGGACGCGTAAAACCGAGCACGCCAGCCAATGGCGCAAGCGCCAAGGGCTTCGGCGTACCCGGTTACTCAAAGTAGTGCCTTCCAGGCACCGAGATTGCTGAAAATCAAAAATCTTTCTTAGAAAAGTATTCTTTTAATTCTTTGATATTCTTTTAATTTTCGGATAAAAAATAGCCTCCGTGAGGAGGCGCCCCAAATATAAGCATTTATGTATAAATGGTTTCTGATACGTGCGGTGTTTGGGAAGTCCAGACAGGTTTGCGATTCCATCCTCGCTCTTGGCGAGGACGAAAGCTACGAGCCGTTTATGCTGGTGCAAAACGATGAGGAGATTTTTCCTGGAATGGTTTTCGTGCGCTGCACGGAGGACGATTTCCGCCGTCTGATCGGTCTCAATATCCAGTATCTGACTCCTTATTATGACTGGACCTCAGCCCCCAAAAACGGACGGAAGTCGTTTGTGTCTTTCCCAGATGATGATATCAGGATGCTGCGCATAATTGCCGAATCGGGTCACGAGGACTTGATCCTGAATCCGTCTATTGCCCCGCAATCTCCCTGTGGCGATTATGTGAGCGTGATCGACGGCCGTTTTGCCGGTGTATCAGGCAAGTTCATGAAGTACAAGCACCAGCGCAGGGTGTTTCTGACGATAAACGGCCTGGGCATTTTCGGCACGGCTTATGTGCCGAAGGACTGGGTGAGGAAGGTGGTGTAGGGGGAAACACACGCCAAGGCTCGCAAGCATCGCCAGCGGCTATGCATGGGACGCCTCGGGGAGGCTGGGGATGGAAATAAATTTTATTAATTGCAATACTTTTTTTAGTAATTTTTAGTTGCCTGTGCAATTATAATTTGTACATTTGTACCGAATAATCAATATGTGTTTAGATGGCAACTGATGTCTCTTATGGCCTATGCGGGATATTGATTTTTGTTTCAAGAATCAATGTTTTACAAGGGGAATGAATGCGTTGTATAAGAATTCTGTGGAGAACGGCAAAAATTATGGTATTGTTGAATATTTAATCTGATTTGTTATGGCAACTACATATATCGTTTGTGAGGGAGAAAAGGAGCATTTGATTCTCAAGAGTTTGCTTGAGGGTCAGGTTGATAATGCAAATATAAAGTATGAGATTGGTGACAGCCGTTCGTCTGTGGCTGTGATAGCAAGTACCCTTATCAACAAGACATATTCGAGCGATGATAAACTTGTGGTAGTTTTTGATTATGATTCGGAGTCTCCTCGTGCCAAATATGAGGTGGACAGCAATCTTCGTTTCATTATCAATTATGGTGACGGCGATTCCCAAAGCGTGAAGATGTGTGGTTTTGCCCCTGCATTAGGCTCAGAACTCAATATTTCCAAATCTGATGATTCTAATATATTGAAGCAGATTAATGAAAATCGTTCATCACTTTTGCAGAATGATAATGTGAAGGGGATGATTGAGTTTATTAATGGGTAATCTGATTATGACTACTACAAAGCAAATATTTGATTCGTTGGATGCTGATACCAAGTTGGAATTGATTAATCTTTTGGTTGATTCCAATAATGATGATATTATTTTGGCGCAGAGGAATTTGGGTAAACATTTTTCCGCAAGAAAGATGTCTATGCTCAGGGAATTGGAATCTATGATAAAATGCGATGCTGACGAAGAATCTGATAAACTTGATTATAATATTGTTTCCGTAGCTTTGGAAGTTGTAAGGAGAGCTGATAACAAGTCAGTTAATAATTGGGAGATATCCAAGGATTCCAAAGGTTGCATTGCTTTCCATACAGTAAAAGGCGCCCCGATTGATGGTTTTATTGTAATTACTTCCTATGATGTAATTTACAAGGTGAAAACAAGTTCTACAACCTATATCTGTGATTCAGGTTCTAAGGATGTGGAGACTGTTTTGAGGTTGTTTTGTTTGGGGTAAGGTAATTTTGAGGGTGTAATACGATTTTTAATTTAGGATTTTTTTCAGATTTTTCTAACTGGTTTCATGAAATATTCACATGAACAATTAGATAGGTTGTCAAGACCTGCAAGTGATACAGAGACTGAAAAATTGGAACGGGCAATTAATCAAGTTAAAGATGCTCTTTTATCTTCGTCAATTGCTAATTGTTGCGAAGTATTTGGTAAAGGTTCGTATCATAATAACACTAATGTTCGTAATAATAGTGATGTAGATATATGTGTTTGTTTCAACTATACTTATAGGTTCACTATTCCTAGGGGTAGCACTCTTGATAATCATGGTATAACCTTGAGTGATGATGAATTTTCATTCGATGAGTTTAAGCAAAAGATAATATCTCTATTGGAAAATAAATTTGGAAGATGGAATGTAGAAGTAAAGAATAAATGTATACATATTGAGGAAAATACCTATCACTCCAATATAGACGTTGTTCCTTGTTGGGTTTTCCGTAATTACAATGATTGGTATGATCCTTACTATTATGAAGAAGGTACTCTAATAGAGTCAAGTGATGGTGGTGAACTGGTTAATTATCCTAAACAACATTATAAAAATGGTTGCGAGAAAAACAAGGCAACCAATAAAAGATACAAAAGGGTTGTTAGAATAGTAAAGAATTTGAATTTGAAAATAAAGGAGCAGTCTTGGTTTCCTAATTCGAGAATTACGTCTTTTTTGATAGAATCGTTGTTGTACAATGTCCCCAATGATTATTATACTGGTTCTTGTTATTTTGATTGGAATGATATTTTGAGGGATTGTATTCTTTATTTGAGAAGATGTATTAATATCAATCAATATAATAACTGGACAGAGGTTTCAGGTTTGATTCCTTTGTTTGGGGATAGAAAATGGGATCTTGGAGATGTTAAATCCTTTTTAGAGGAATTATATTCTTTTCTTGGTTATTGATTATGCTGCATAAAAAGTTAAAGGTTATCTCTTGTATTGCTATCGCTACTACAGCATTATGTTTTTTCTTTTTTTATTTTTGTGGCGAAGGAGATATATTTGTTGGAATTGGTAAGGCTTCCATAATCTCCACAGTTTTGACTACATTTTTTAATAAGTTTTTGTGGAAATGGCGATTGTTGAACGGGTGGTTGGTAGATATTCCCAATATCGGAGGTAATTGGAGAGGTAAACTCTTTTATTCGTTTGAGGGGAATAAGTTTGAGAAGGAAGCTACTATAACTATTAAACAAACTTATCTTGAAACTTCTATAAAAATCAAAACCAATGAGAGTTGGAGTGATTCTGTTTGTTGTGATTTTGTCTTTGACTCTTCAGGAAATAATTGTCAGTTAATATATAATTATTATAATGAACCACTTCTTTCCATTCGTGATAGAAGCCAAATTCATTATGGTACAGCAAAATTTGTAATCAGTGATGATTGTTTGTCAATGAATGGTTATTATTGGACAGATAGACAATCGCAGGGGGAAATGATATTGACGAAAGAATAATTCTATAATGACGTATGTATATAGTTTTTGAAGAAGTTTCTATTTGAAATCTTGATTAAATATACCCACTCCTGAATTTTAAAATTTCTTACAATAAATCATATTCTACAATGACCAAAATTAAGACAGTTTATGTCGGCATGTCTGCTGATATGATCCATACGGGTCATTTAAACATTATTCACGAGGCTAATAAGTTGGGTCGTGTTGTAGTTGGCGTATTGACCGATCAGGCCATCGCTAGTTACAAACGTTTGCCATTCTTGACTTATGAGCAGAGAAGTGAGATTGTTGCAAACCTTAAAGGTGTGGATGAGGTGATACCTCAGTCTACTTTGGATTATGTTCCCAATCTGGAGAAAATTCGTCCTGACTATGTACTCCATGGTGATGACTGGAAACAGGGTGTGCAGGCGAAGACCCGTCAGAGAGTAATC
>JAZQPB010000372.1:0-9168 GCA_045628165.1 Bacteroidales bacterium
CGACAATGATTCGCGAAGTTTTTCCAGTGCCTGACGTGTACGGATTGCGAGTCCAAACTGTTCTTTTAGTTTTATTATCTGTTTCATAGTTTATTCCAAATAGTTTATTAGTCAATTGGAATATTTACTCGGCCATTTCGCATTTTTCTTTTTCTATGAAATTGTATCTTCTTTTATGCCACAATCCTTTCCTTGGGATCAAGCAAATCGAGTACAGAATAGACCCGGCTCATATGTTCGAATGTGAAATATTGGTCGTCCAATATCATCCATTCCTCGCGCTGTTTTATGCTCAGGGCCTTGATGTCAGGAAACCACGAAATGGGCACTATGATTTCCCTTCCGTCAGTAAGTTTGGCGGAAAACTTTCCTCGCATTTTAAAATTCATCGAGTCTATTCCTATTATGTTTGGCATTTTACACATAACTATTTTGTTTTAAGTTCCTTGATTATTGTCTTTTCTCCATTGAAGGTTTTGGTAATTTGCTCATTAATGAAATCCCAATTGTTGTCTATAGCATTTATAAGCAAATTGTTTTCTTTCTCTGACAAGGAAGAATATTCAACTTCAATGTTTTTTTCGCCAAGGGATTCAATCCATATTTTTGCTATACATTTCTGTTTACGTTTTCCTTTGTAGAAAACGTGAACGTGACGCCTATTGTCGTTGACGTCAATTGGTAATATCACGAGCATAAAAACTGAAATCCAAGCAATCTGTCCCATTGGTTTTTATTTTCTGCAAATATAGCTAATGTTTTTCAAAAATTAATACTTCGCTGAATAAATTTATCTCCAAAATTTTCCAGTTGTCATCTGGGATATTTCATTTTGTTCAAAATATTGAACAAAAATGAGTTAACGTTGTAAACAATAATCCCCGCACTGAGAAAAATCAATTTCTTCGGTGCGGGGATTTTTATTATTGGTTTATTGGTGGATTATTCCATTTCGTATTCGCAGTCTTCTACACCCAATCTTCCGTTATTTCTCAGCCATCTTTCTTGGAAAGAGCGTCTTGCTGCCCAGGCAATGTCTGTTATGAATTGTGCATTCATCGTAGCACCAACAGCTGCTCCAATTCCAGGAATTACTTGAAGAGCTTTTCGTTTTGTAAGGTTAATTCCTATTTGTTTGGCGAGATTTTTTACAGCAATTACAGCTGCACCGACAGCACCTTTTTGAGCCATATTTTTCCAAGCTGTTTTGCTTATCATCACTCCAATTTGTTTCAAAAGAAGCACAGCCATATTTTTTTCCTTCATAGTATTGGCTCCAGCTGCCGACATTATTCCGAGTACAAAGTTTTTGTCTTCTTCTGTTTTGGGTTCAAAGCCGTAGCAAATACCAATTTTGTAAATAACTCTCAGTCCTTGAGTGATAATTGCAGGAATGTCTGCAATCATTCCGGGAAGACCTGTAGCTCCTGCTACACCTCCTTCTGTGGCAGCTATGCCAATAGCCCAGTTATGAACTCCGTTGGCAAGTTTATCTGATAATTCGAGATCTTTGTAACTTAAATCAGAAATGTTGTTAACGTTTCCGTCTCTCTTGATGTCGTTAACGTCAGTAAGCCATTGAGCCAAGCCACTTGCTCCATTAAGTGCACCTTCGATTGCTTTCTGAGGAATCACTTTTTCTGCGAGCCATACAAATGGTTTTGAGATTACTCCAATTGCCTGAGATACAATTCCCGGCTCTTCGGCTTGCCATTTTTTTATGGCGTCGTATTGTTCTTGTTCGTAAATTGTCATTTGTTTTCGTTGTTTTATACAAGGTTGCAAAAAAAAAATCTTTACCCAAGGCTATGAGTAAAGATTTTTTAGTGTTTGTGTATTGTTACAAAACAATGTTGAATTGCTTCTTCCACTCATTGAAGTAAGCTGACTCGTCTGCGGTTATCACTCCATCAGCAAGGATGATTGAGTTAATCATACCAGTCATCATATGGAGCATCATTTTGACATTCACTTCGGGTTCAACTGCCAAAATAGCTTTGGTCTCCTGGATTACTGATTGAAGGTTTGGTAACTTCTGATTTATTAATTCCTCAAACTCTGATATTTCAGAATCTAAAAGGATGCCATCAGCAGAAAATTTATCTTTAAAACCTTCAATAAGTTTAGCTTCGTTCTGATCGATTACACCATCCGAAGAAGCAAAAAAGATTGCTACTCGGCACAATCTTACTGCTTGTAATGCTTTTTCTCTTAACATAGTTGGTATTTTTTAAGTTACTTATTAGTTTGAAGCTTTTGCAATGTCCAAAACGAGTTTAATGATATCGCATATAATATTCATAATGTCCTCCGTTTTTTAGGGTTAAACAAATGATTAATTGTAATTGCAAAGAAAATTCAAAATCTAAAAATTCCCAAGCCTTCCCCGTAGACAATAATCCTACGAAAATGTAGCAAATTTCTCTACACTTCGTCCATATAGTAAATGAAGAAATTAAATCCCAAAACCTTAGATATTAATACAAGTAATTCGGTGTCAATGCTTTGGCGGGCGAAAATGTTGTAGGCGTTGGTGCGGTCACAATTAATGGCTTGGGCAAACCAGACTACTGTTCTGCCTTGTTCCTTGAGTTTTTCCTGTATCTTTTTGCCAATGTGAACCATAAGTTTTGTAGATTTTGTCGCATTGCAAAAAGAAAAAAAAGAGGTGCGGACCATAATCAAACTCGCATTCTGCAGGTGCATAGGAAAAAACCTGACTTACTACACTGACTCAGTCCACACCCAATGAGGTGCAGACAAGTGTAGTAAGTGCACAATTATCCTATGTCATCTGCTAAATGGCGAGTGACTATTATAACTTTTCGTTTCTTTCTAAAAACAAATAAGTTTCCTATGCTTCTTTGTTTTTTTGAATGCGAGTTTTATGTCAATGCAAAGGTAGGAACTTTTTTAGTATTTTCAAATAATGAATCCATTTTTTCTCTCATCCCCTGTACCTTTTCCCGACGTTTGCGTATCCGCATTTTTTGCAAAGCTCCTCTACGGCCACGTGTTTGGTGAAGCCTTCGTAAATGGCTTTGGCTCTGGGGGAGGAGAGGATTTCCTGAAGGCTGGATTCGTGGAGGTTTCCGAGGGTGATTGAGCCGTCGTGGTCGAGACAGCAGGGAACTACCGAGCCGTCCACGAGTACGCCTATCTGGTTGCGGAGTCCGTAGCAGAAGACTTCAGGCTCCTGATATTCAGAGTGATTCTCGTCGGGCCACTCAAACATTTTGTCGTATTCAAGGTAGATGTTTTGGGCAATCTTCCAGCCGTCGCTGCGCTCGGTCCAGGGTTTGGGAAGTTGTTGCGATATCAGGCTGTGAATCTCGTTGTTCTGAGTGTTGTATCCGCCCTCGTTCCAAAGTCTGAGAGTTGTGATAATTCCTTGACTTGCAGATTTTTGTGCGAAGTAAACCACCTGCGAGATGTATTCCTCCTGATTGCTGAAGCCGTTGCCCTCGTGGGAGTGGAGCGATATCTGGATTTTGTATGGCTTGGCCTCGATGAGGCGCTCAGCGATTTGCCCGCCGAGAAGTGTTCCGTTGGTTGTTACTATCGGGATGAGGCCTTTCCCGCGCGCTATCTCCACAAAATCAGGAAGGTTGGGATTCAAAAATGGCTCGCCCATAAGGTGAAGATATAGAAATTTCACCTCGTGGGCGAGTCTGTCTGTCAACTCGCTGAATTCCTGAATGTTGAGACGCTTCTTTGAACGCTCGTTCTTGGGACAGAATTTGCAGCTGAGGTTGCAGATGTTGGTGGTTTCCAGATAACAGCGGTTTATCATACTTTACTTGATGCTCTTGCCGAGCTCGTATGCCTGCTGAGCGTAGCTTGAGGCCTTGGCGGCTTCGGTTGGGCCCATTCCGCAGGCGTGAACCTGTCCGAGGTCTTCCCACTGATAGAGGCCGAGGATGTCCTGATACATTGCCATTGTAGGGATAGAGGCAAACTGCGATTTCTGACCCTGCGATGTGAGGAGCACGCATTTCTTCTTGCCGAACATCTGGTCTTTCAATGTGTTGAGGCCGTAGAAACGGTCGATTACGCACTTGAGTTGTGCCGACACGCTGAAGTAGTAAATTGGCGAGGCGAAAACGATCACGTCGGCGTTTAGGATCTCTGGCTTTATTACTGCGAAATCGTCAGAGTATGCGCACATTCCGATGTTCTCACGGCAGAAGTTGCAGGCCTGACAAGGATGAACCTCGTGGTTGCCAGCGTCGAAGAACTTGATGTTGTGGCCATTCTCGTGAGCACCCTTTGCAAACTCGTCGGCCAGGATAGATGAGTTGCTGCCCTTTCTTGGGCTTCCTTTTATGATTAAGATATTCATTTTATTGTTTGTTTTATAATTTTCCTTTCAGCAAATATATGCTAATTTTTCCGTATCTGCAAAATTTTTTTTGGGAATAATTTCATTTCTGAAAATATGAAAATTTTCGTATTCTCGGAAATGGAATATATCTCAATCTCTGATTATATTGTTGATAAATTCACCGAAATTCAGTATCGATTCCGACTTCCTTTCGTTGAAAAGCAAATGCTCGAAATCCTTTTTCTTAACGTTGAGGTCTATCTTGGCAAGCACCTCGTTTAAAGTCTGCTTTAGTTCTTGAGGATTGTGACAGCCGTTTCTTTGTCCAAGGAATTCGTAGTCGGGCATTGTCTGTTGCAGAAGGAACATTGCGTCGTAGAAGTCGCGTCCCTTGCTTCTTGTTATCAATGCAGAAAGTTTCATTGACAGGAGAATGGAATCTGGCGGCACTGGTATCTGAAAATAGAAATTGCACCTGTTTACGGTGGCCAATACTGGATTATATGGAATTCCCTGGTCTTGAGCCTCCATTTTCATAAGCATTCGCTCCTCCTTATGCCCGGTAAGCTTCAGCTCGAAAAGAAGTTCGGGAAAATATATGTTCCTTCTAAATGCAGTGAGCTTTGGATTGTCCTTGTCGCGGGTTTCAGCCCTGAGTCCCTCTTCTTGCAGAAATCTTATTATTTCGTCCGTCATCTCCATAAATTCCTCCTTTGAGAGGTCCTTGCAGTCGAAATCCAAATCCTCCGAGAATCTGTCTATTCCCTTTACGAGTCTCAGGTTGGTGCCTCCGATAAAAGAAAGTTTGTTGATAAATGGTGACAAAGACAAGTGGTCCAGAACAAGGAGTTCCAGATATTCCTTTACAATATGCTTCTGCATATTCTTGTTGTTTGCTATCTGCGAGGGGAAAAATCCTCTTAAATATTCCAAATCTATCATATTCCGTAAGTGTTTCTTAAAGTTTTTATTCTGTTGTCCAATGCCTTGTTGGCGAATTTTTCCTGATATTTTTCCAGGCGTTTTATGTCGAGGTCTTCTTGCATAAAATAGTCGTCGAACCTCAGTTCCAGCATATCTTCCTCGGTTTTGTATTCCGGATATAGGTACAGGAGGTCAAGGATTGCTTTTTCGGGATGAGCCAGCATAAACGATCTTCTGTCGGTGTTGAAATCTCCCGCTATTGATTTTGGCTCGTATCCGAAAAACAGCTGAGGCTTTATTTTCTGATATGTATATTGCGCAAATTGGTTCTCGAATTTTGTAGTTTTGTGTGTTGATACCGACGTTATTGCAACTACAGCCTCAGGTATTATTCCATAGTAGGAGAGTGCTGTATGGAGGCTGATGTATGACGGCCTGTAAATCCTTTCTGCAATGTATCTTGCAAAATTGTTCACATTTATCATATCGGGAAATGCGTACCAATCCTGACGTAGCCTTACGAGCATTCCATTGGCAGCCCAGCGTGACAAATTTCCTTTGTCCATATTGGGAAACACCATTTTGGCCTGATACACGTTGAAGCAGCCGAAATGGTGGAATTTGTTGCTGAATTGTAGAAAACTCGCATTCATATCACCTGTTTTTATTACGCTGCAAATATATTCATCATTTTAATATTTTGCAAATTTTGTTTCTGAAAATATGAAAATTTCCGTATTCTCGGAAATGAAATTTGTAAAACACCCCAAAATCTGCACAGATAATAAACTTTTTCTTTATTATCTATGCAAAAATTGGGGTGTTTGTTTTTTTTTGAGACGTGCCAAGGGCGCGTCTCTACTTTCTCTTCCAACTCAGCATTATTATTCCTAATGTGATAGCCTCGGCCACGGGGATTGCGAGCCACATTCCTATCTGACCTATTATTTTGGGGAGGAGGATGAAGCAGGGAATCACTATCACGAAGCCGCGGAGTATGGAGTAGATGCTCGCTCTCGTGCTCTGTTCCACGCTCTGCATATAGCCTATGAGAACTATGTTGAGGGTGATTACGAGGATTCCGAGGCCGTAATAGGGGAGACCGTCGGCGCTGATCTGGAATGCCGGGTCGCCTTCCTCAAGGAATATCATCGTTACGTAGGGCGCCATAAAGTACATGATGGCTGATAGAAGAGTTCCCGCTATCACTGCCCAGCGTATCATCAGGCGGTAGCTCTCGTGGAGACGTTCCTTGTTGTCGGCGCCGTAAGCGTAGCTCACTATCGGCTGACCTGCCTGCGCTATGCCGTTGGCCATCAGGAAGATGAATGGTATTGAATAGCACGCCACGCTGTAGGCCGCCACGCCGGTCTCGCCGAGATAATGGATGAAGACGTAGTTGCCGATTATCATACTGCCGCTTACCGCTATCTCGCCCACCATTGCCGAGAATCCCATCTTTATCTGGTAGCCGAGGTTGCGGAGTGTCAGCATTAGGGATTTTATAGTGAGTTTCAGTTTGTAGAGACTTAGCACTTTGGTGAACCATATCATATATATCATCTGGGCGATTCCCGAGAGCGCGAACGACACGCTTGTGGCAATGGCCGCGCCCTCCAGTCCCCAGCCGAGGATGAAGATTGCCACGTAGTCTAATATGATGTTGAGGGTAGAGGCCGCCACCGAGCATATCATTGCAAAGTTTGGGCTGCCGTCTATCCTTATGATGAACCTGCATACCATCTCTATCATAATTATCGGCTCGGCTATGGCTACCCATTTCAGGTAACTGCTGGCAAGTGGAATCAGTTCCTCGTTGCTGCCGAAGAGCCGGCAGGTGGCGGGCAGGTTGGTGAGTATCAGCGCGCTGAGTATCACGGCTATTGTAAGGCTGCCGATGAGGGCCTGGGTTATGTTGATGTTGGCGGCTTTCACTTGTCCGCGCGATAGGTGGATGCTGGCCACGATGCTGCTTCCGATGCCGAACATTATGCCGATGCCCATCATTATGTTGAATATTGGTGCGGCGATGTTTACTCCTGCCAATGCCTCGCTGCCTGCGCCGTGGCCCAGGAATGCGCCGTCGGCGATGTTGAGGATTACTATGGAGATCATGCTTATGATTGTGGGCCACAGCATTTTCCTGAACAGCTGTCCCACCGGCTCGTTTGCAAAATCTATTGAATCTCTGTTGTCCATTTTATTTGTTGTTTAAGACGTCGCTGCGCTCAAAATTTTTTAGATTTTTTGAGTATTGTTTTTTTTGATAATGCCCGAAATTTTGGGCGAAAATCAATCAAAAATCTTTCAGCCCCTTGCGGGACTGGGGAAGACGTCGCTGCGCTCAAAATTTTTCAAAAATTGTTTTAAAATTTTTTTGATTTTTGATCTGGTTTTCCGCGAAGCGATGCCTATTTTAGTTATAGTTTCTTGAATTTGTTTTTTGCTGAGATGTATTCATATTTTTCGGAATACACGCTTTGCGGACTGAAATTTATCAGGATTCCGTATCTTGTATTTGTTAATCTCATATATGAGCATAGCTGCTTCCTTTGTTTGTCGTCTATTGCGTTCAATGCTTTCAGTTCAATTATTATGTTTCCACACTCGTTGCACTCCAAAACTAAATCCATTCGGAATTTTTTGTCTGTGATCGCTCCTTTGTAATAGACTGGAAATTCTTTTTGTTGATGCATTTTATACCCTTTCGCTTCCAATTCTATTTTCATACCTACTTCGTAGACATTTTCGTGCATACCTTGTTTGAACCAATTGGCGCTTTCGTAAGCAGCTCCTATGATATCGTAGAATGCTTGTGGCGATTGTTCTTTTTCGTTTTCTATATCAGCCATATTTTTTTGAAAGATTTAATGTGGATTCGATAATATTTAGGAAACGCCGCAACGCCCAAAATCATTCAAAAATTTTAATCCAATTTTTGAAAAATTTTGAGCGCAGCGACGTTAACCAAGTCCCGTTAGGGACTAAAAAATTTTGAAAGATTTTTGCCCAAAATTTCGGGCAAACGTCAAAAAAATCAAAACAAATATTGATAATTTTTGAGCACAGCGACGTCTCAAATTTATTTCCTTACAAATTTTCGTAAGAGTTCAGGTAGTTGTCGCGCATTTTGTTGTGGAGGTCCACCATCTGGAGGGCGGTAACTGCTGCCTCGTCGCCCTTGTTGCCGAGAGCGCCGCCGCAGCGGTCGAGGGCCTGCTGAAGATTGTTGGTGGTAAGCACGCCGAAGATAACAGGCTGATTGTACTTGATGTTGAGCTCGGTGACGCCCTGTGTAACGCCGTCGCAGATGAAGTCGAAGTGACGGGTGTCGCCCTGGATTACGCAGCCCAGAACGATTACAGCGTCCACGTCGGTGTATTCCAAGAGATTCTGAGCGCCGAGAGTCAACTCAAAGGTGCCGGGAACGCTTACGGTGATGATGTTCTCCTCCTTCACGTTGTGCTTCAGGAGAGTGTCCTTGGCGCCCCTGAGGAGAGCCTCGGTGATTTCCTTGTTCCACTGAGCCACGGCGATGCCGATCTTCATATCGCTGCCGTTTGGGATCTCGACTCCGCCGAAATCCGAGAGATTTTTCAATGCTGATGCCATTTTATTTATGATTTTAAATTTTTAATTTTTGCAAAGATAGCAATTATTTCTAATTAAACGGCAAATTTAATATCAGACCGTATTCCATGCAATCCAAACCGTTGGCCCTCAGACCCTTGGCTATCGAGAAACCTGCGGTAAATTCCCTGTTGATTCTCAGCACGCCAAAGTCGGCCATCATCCTTGCGCCTACGGATGCGTAGTTCAGGTTTATTCCGAAATACCTGCCCTTAGCGATATCAGCTGATATGCCTCCCCTGACCCTCTTTATCCATACAATGCTCGGGATTCCGATGTCGGGATAGCCC
>JAZQPB010000373.1:0-19661 GCA_045628165.1 Bacteroidales bacterium
GGGGCTACGGAGCGCGGAGGTCTAAAGACCTCGGGGCTATTTGTCGTGGACGGGGCGGATGAGGATTGTAGTAGGAACATATTGGGGTTGTTGGCTTTTCCCGGATTCTATATCGAAGTAATGGGATAAAGTGCTTGTGTCATATACACCTCCTCCTGACATTATGATACTTCCATTATTGAGCTTACTTTTAAAAGTCACTTTATTGATTTTGTCGAGATTTCCTCTTTTTGTCTCTTTGTGACATTTATCAACCAATTCTCTGAATTCTCTCACAGTTGGAAGACGCCAACCTTCGCCGAATTGTTCTTCAATCTCTTTTCCTATCTTATTTCTGTCCTTATAGTCACCTTTGTCTTCTGGACTATTTGCTCCCAAATTTCTATTTGCCCAATAAACAGACAATCCTAAATCAACTCTTTTAGAAGAAGTTGAAATTAGGCATAATACGTTATTGTCACCTTCCTTTAGTTCGTAGATGTCATTCTCTGCTATATTGAAACTTAGTCTTGTTTGACTTCCTCTTATATTATTTTTCCAATTTTTGGTTCTGATCTTATTCTCGTTCAATGAAAATTCATACTCCTTGTTTTCTTGTTTCAAAATCTCGAATGTGAACTTCACCTCGTTTACACCGGGAACATAGCAGAGTTCTATTGTTCCGTCAATTAAATTGCATTTTTGGTTATTGTAATCAACCCTAATCAGTCTTGCCACTTCGTTGAACTTTGAATCTATGTCAACTGATACTTCTTTCCCTGTCAGTGATTTAACAATTGATTTGAATGTCTCAATATCTGATGACTGCTTTTTTGAGTTTTTGAGATTCTGAGCGTAGGCCTTATATCCGTGCTCTTCACACCATTTCGCAAGTACTCCATCCTTGAAATATGCGAGAATTTCTGGGATGAAGTTTTTCTTGTCTTTTTGGTTTTCTCGGTTTGACAACATTGATTTTAAATCATCAATAGTTGTGCAATACTTATTGTTTATGAATAGATATTCCATAGAATCCTAATTTATGTGTTATTGTTTGGTTTGCTTGCTTTTCTGAATTGGTAAACTTTCTGTAAGTCTCTGATTCGTTCTACCGAAGTTTTTTCAGTGTGACCGTTGGCATCTTTTATTCCTTTTTGATTTGCCATTACAGAAGGTTTTATCAATTCTATTTCTTTTTCAAAGTCTCCGACTCCTACTTTTACAGGTTGCGCTGTATATGTATTGGAGTCTTTGTCCTTACTTTCAATATATTCTATATACTTTTTCTCCATTACAGACTCTACAACAGCTTGTATTTCTGCGCCTGCAAATCCGTCGTTTTGACCGTTGCCTCCACGCATTTTTTCAGCAATAGATTGTATCTCCTTGTCGGTTATCCCATTGAGATCAAATATCTTTCTTTGCTCCTCGTCGTTTCTGTAATGGTCGATTTTCTTTGTCAGAATGTCTTTGCGTTCTTTGGCTGTCGGGAAATCGACAAAATATACCTCATCGAAACGTCCCTTTCGCATAAACTCCGGGCGCATAACGTCGTTGGCAGTCGCCACAATATATACGGCGGTTTTTCTTTCCTGCATCCAAGTCAGGAAGTGTCCCATAAGGCGCATTACGATATCGTTGCTTCCACTCGAATTTGCTCCTGTAAAAGCTTTCTCTATTTCATCTATCCACAAAACACAGGGATGAGCGGCCTCTGCTGTTGATAAGGCCTTGCGTAAATTGCCCTCGCTCTGTCCCACGTACTGTCCCATAAGCCTGTTGACATCAAGGCGCAACAATGACATGCCAAACTCATTCGCTATTGCTTTTGCAATAAGGCTCTTTCCACATCCCGGCATTCCCATTACAAGAATTCCCTTGGGCAAAGGAAGTTTCACCTTGCCAAGTTCGTCGAGGTGTTTGAATATTTTTGACTTACGTTTAAGGTCGTCCCTAAGGATCTCAAGACCACCCACATTTTCGAAATCGATATCAGTATCCACCACCTCGATGATTCCAGATTTCTTAACGATTGATTTCTTTTCATCAAGGGCATATTTGATAGTTTTCTCAGTGAGGCGTCCACCTGTGCGTACTTTTGTGGCGCGAATTATTTGCTCCACCTCATACTGCTGAAGTCCCTGCAATGTACGGGTAAGTGCGATTCTCAATTCGTTTTCCTGAGACTCAAACTGCTTTGAAATTGGTAGATTTTCTTTTGACAAAAAATCCTTGATCTCCTCCTCGGTAGGCCTTGGTAACTCCACAACAGTAATCAGTTTCTCTATCTCGGGCGGCAACTCTTCTATTGCGTGGGGCGATACAAGTATAATAGTTGTTCGCTCGTCGTACTCGCCTTGCTCATACTTAGCGGCAAAGTACTGAAGACCTTGGATGATTTTATTGTTTTTGAAATTTGCAAAGAAATTCTTGCAAAGAAAAATACGTTTCTTGTCAAGAAACGAATTCATATATTTCTTGTCATTTTTTATCAGAACATTTAAGAAGTTGGAAAAATTATCTTCCTCAAATTCTTGATAATCACTATCGATTTCCTTTGTTTCAAATTTTAAAACAATATTATGTTCTGTAATTTCTGTTATGTTATCTTTTTTTATTTCAAGAACACCAGACTGACAAATTTCTGAGATAGCTTTGTCAATATATGCGTAATTAAAATGCCGTATATAGACAATAGGGCTACTCAAAATTGCCGTAGTGAGTTGGGTTTTGAATTTTTTATTTATTGAAAATGTTTTGTTACCCATTTTTGTTACATTTTTAGATTTAACTAAATATAGAGCAAAGTTCCTTCCAGCTTTCTATTATAGTTTTACCTACAATTTTTGCTACTTTCCCAACTGTTTTTACTACAGTCTTTGCTCCTTCATATACTGCTTCTCCAAACTTTGAACCAACCATATAACCTACAGCACCGCCAATGAAACCACCAATAGCGGTGCCGATTGGGCCAAAACAAGTCCCTACAGCCTCCCCAACTGTGGCTCCTTTACTCATTGCAATAAGTCCTGCAGTAGCGGAAACTGTTGTTCGTCCTATTGCATCAACGCCTTCTTTTACAGATATTTCGTGTGTGGCCATTTTATAGAAGATTTTTGTTTCTTCTACTGTAACAAACGCTATGTTTGCGAATGTTGAGGCAGGAGTTTCTTTGGGAATGAACTTTAGTATGCCCTTTTCAGATCCCACTTTCAGGGCTCCCGCGATTGCGACTTTAGCACCAGCATCCGCACCAGATTTCCAGACAGTTTCCCAAACTTCTTTTCCCTTGATTTCTTCACCTGTTATTAATTTTGTGCTTATATGGAATGCTGTTCCTATGGCGGCTCCTTGGAGGCCAGCTATTAGGCTTTGTTTGCCTATGCCAATCGCCAAATCTTTTGCCTTGTATTCGTCCCAATTGGTTTCTTTCCAATTACCGCTTTGAGCCTCGTTTTGCATTTCTTTGGCTCTTGTTTTGGATAATGGTGTACTGGAAATTCCATCGTCTGTGCTTATTACATCTGTAGTTTTTCCATTAATCTTGTTTTTTTGATCAGAGGGCACTAATTTTTGCTGTCCACGATAATTACCTTCTTTAAATGCCTGTTCTGTAGATTTTGCATCTTGGCAGTATTTTGACTGATATCGTTTTATTATTTTCCCATTGCCATCTCTAATTACTATGTCCACGCTATTTTTGTTGTTGGAGTTCAACACTTCTGCACGATTAGGACTGCCTTTGGCTTGGGCATTCATATTATATGTTTGGGCGTGGTGTTGCTCTGCAATATACCCGTCAAGATTTGGATTTTGACTAATTTCACCTACATTGGTTGTGATAGTCTTGGACAACGCTTTATTAGCATTCTTAACTGCTCGATCTAAGTTGTTCAAATAGGACATTTTGTCTTGTGCAGTCAATCCTAAAGTTACTTTATTTAATTCCGAAAACAACCAACCTTCTGGCGAGCGTCCTTCCTTGACGGCAATTCTCAGTGCAGTCTTTTTCTCTTCAGTAACTTTTAATGAAGTTACTATCTCCTTCACATAGCCTTCAATTTCACCTTTGCTTTTTTCATGAAGGTATTCAGACATCTTTGTTCTCAAAAACTCGCTTGAGTCCAAGTTGGGGTTTTTAGCATACGACTCCGTAAAATCCCTAAGAATGGGATTAAACTCTGCTAATTGTCTCTCAGTGTCTTTGCAATAAACACTATCGATATTGAGGATTTCTATGTTGTCGTCTTTTTCCATTTCTTATTTATTTTATATTAGTTTTTGTTATAATAATCATAAGCGTTTGGCAATGGCAATTTTAATAATTAATTTTGAAAAAAACAAAGAGGAGACGATTTTTTTTTCGGAGAAATTAGAAAATGGTTTATTGAAAAAAAATGCTCAATGCAGAAGATATTAACAAAAAATTGTCTGCATTGAGCATTTACTGAAAAATATGCAAGTTATCAGTCCAGCCTTACCACTTCTCTATTTTGCAGAAATGGTCCTTGCTCTCCTTGTTGTAGGAGATTCCGATGAAACGGGTGTTGCCTCGGTATTTCTCGAGGTTGAAGCCGTATTTCTTGGTGTAAATCTGATTGATTGCGGTCTCGGCAACTGTGTCGATTTTCAACTCGATTACGAGGGCGGGCTTCTTGCACTTGTATGGAATCAGCACCACGTCGGCAAAACCGTCGCCGGTGGGCAATTCCATAAACACGGTGTAATAATCGCGCGCCGCTATGAACGACAGCATTATCGCCGACGCAAAACAAGCCTCGTTGTTGTATTGCAAGTTGCTCATTACCAACGAGTGGGATCTCTTCAAGGAATCGGCCACGAGACTGCTGTCGCACTTGATTACGGCCTCCAAAAGGTCTTCTGATTCCTTTATAATTTTATGAGTCTCGCTGTACTGAGGCAATCCTATCAGCGCCTTTCCCCATTGAGAATTCACCTCGTAATTGGGGATTTTGCAAGTCTTGTTTTGAGGCACGTATGTAAGGTAGCCCAAGTGAATCAGGTATGTGAACACGTCGTCCTTAGATTTGAAATCATCGAGAGTGTTCAGGTATGTTGTAACGTCCACTTTTACTTCCTGACCTCCAATAAGTTTGGCAACGTCTTCCTGGATTCCGAAGAAATCGAATTTTATATAGTCTGATACCGCCTCATAACTGCCAGTCTGTCCCCAGTAACTTCCGAATTCCTCTCTCAAAAGTGCATTCACCACCGAATTGGAATTATAGAGACTCTCGTTGTTTATCTTGTAGCCGTCGTACCAATGCCTCATACCGTTGGCAGACATTTTATATTCCTTGCAGAGAGCCTTCACCTCGTCCTTGGTGAATCCGATATATTTCTCGAAGGGCTTGGCATTCAGCATTGTATATTCCTTGAAAGTATTCAGTTTGCTCTGGATTTTGTCCCTTACAATAGGCAGAATACCTGTGAGATAAGCCAACGAAATGGCCGGAGCCAAAGTTGTATTCTTGAAGAGACTGATGAGTAATTTCAAGAAATTTTCAAATGTGTCCTTGTCAACCTGATACCTTACAAAGAAATCATACTCGTCGATAATGATTATGAATTTCTGATTGGTTTCTTTGTAGACTTTCTTTATGCAATCACTGATAGTAATGCATTGGTCAAAATCTATGTCGGGGAATTGTTCCAAAAACTCTTCTCTTACACTGCTATGAAGTTTTTCAAAAAAATTCTCCTTTTGGACCAGCATAGCATTGAACCCGTTGAAATCCAAATGTATTACATTGAATGCATTTAGATTTTTCTGATACTTCTCAATATCGTCGGGATCTGTAAGTTCTGTAGAAATTTTCAGATTGCTGAAAATCTCCCTTGAATCGCAACCCTTTGAGTAATATGCCGATACAAGACATTGGAGCATAGTTTTTCCAAATCTGCGTGCCCTCGACATGCAGACGAACTTGTCGTTGGTATCCAAAAGGTTATTGAACTCCTTTATTACCAATGTCTTATCTACGTAAATTTTGGATCTGAGAGCCTGCCTGAAGTTCTCATTCCCTGGATTCAAGAACATTCCCATTTTCTGAAAGTTTATCGGATTTCTGTGCAAAGATAAGGAAATATTTTTGGAAAATGGAAATGTTGTGTAAAAAATCACATAATCGCCGATTCGCCAAATTCACCGATTCACCGATTCGCCAATTCGCCGGTTCCCCCGGCCTTTTTTCCGTTATTGATACGTGGTGAAGGCCGGGGCTACGGAGCGTGGAGGTCTAAAGACCTCGGGGATTCAAATTAGTTTAATATTCGTGGTAATACAAGGTCCACTTGTGGACCTTCACGCTCCGTAGCCCCGACCTCCACCAACCCAATTGAATCGCTGAGGTCGGGGAATAATGGATAAAAAAAAGAGCAAACGAAATATAATATCGTTTGCTCTCTTTTATAATTATTTATTAATTAACGGGCATTGTCAATTATCCATTGTCCATTAAACAATCTCCGATTGTTTCTTACATCTTCTCCAATACATTTATTCCCAGCATATTGAGACACTTCTTGATGATTCTTCCTGTGTTCTCGGCAATTGTGAGACGGAACTCGCGGATCTGGGCGTCTTCCTCGTTGAGCATTGGGTGGTCGTGGTAGAAGCCGTTGAACTGCTTGGCGAGCTCGTAAACGTAGTTTGCTATCTGTGCTGGGCTGCAAAGGTTGCAGGCGTCGGCGATTGCTGAAGGGAAGGCGGCAATGTGCTGAACCAGACTTGTCTCTGCCTCAGTGGCCTTGTCGAAATCGGCTGAGAGCGCCTCTCTTGCCATACCCTTGTCGGTCAACTTGCGGAAAATTGAACAGATACGTGCGTAAGTGTAAAGCACGAATGGACCTGTGTTTCCGTTGAAGTCGATACTCTCGGCAGGGTTGAAGAGGATAGTCTTTCTTGGGTCAACTTTCAGGATAAAGTACTTGAGGGCGGCCATAGAGATTGTGGTAACGGTGAGGTCCTGCTGCTCTGGATTCATCTCGTTGAGTTTTCCGAGTTCCTCCGAAGTCTTGCGGGCGGTCTCCTTCATCTCGTCCATAAGGTCGTCGGCGTCCACTACTGTGCCCTCGCGCGATTTCATCTTGCCGTTTGGAAGTTCCACCATTCCGTAAGAGAAATGTGTGATACCGTCGGCCCAGCTGAATCCCATTTTCTTCAATACGAGTTTCAGGGCCTTGAAGTGGTAATCCTGCTCGTTGCCAACCACATAGATAGCCTCGTCGAAATTCCACTCGCGCTGTCTCATAGCGGCTGTTCCGAGGTCCTGAGTCATATATACTGTGGTGCCGTCGCTGCGGAGAAGCACCTTCTGGTCGAGGCCGTCGTCGGTGAGGTCGATGATTGTGGCGCCGTTCTCGTTCTTGGTGCAGATACCCTTATCAAGGGCGTCGAGCACGTACTGCTTGCCCTCAAGGTAGGTCTCCGACTCGTGGTAAATCTTGTCGAACTCAATGCCCATACGCTTGTAGGTTACGTCGAAACCGTCGTAAACCCAGTTGTTCATAGTCTTCCAGAGCTCCACGGTGTCCTTGTCGCCCTGTTCCCATTTCTGGAGCATTTCGTGAGCCTCAATGATTGAGGGAGCCTTCTGCTTGGCGTCGTCCTCAGTCATTCCCTGAGCCATAAGTTCCTTGATCTCAGCCTTGTAATGCTTGTCGAACTCCACGTAGTATTTTCCGATAAGGTGGTCGCCCTTCATTCCTGACGATGCGGGTGTCTCGCCGTTGCCCCATTTCTGCCAAGCCAGCATTGACTTGCAGATATGGATTCCGCGGTCGTTTACGAGGTTCACCTTGATAACGTTGTTTCCGCCGGCCTTGAGAATCTTGCTGATTGAATCGCCGAGGAAGTTGTTTCTGAGGTGTCCGAGGTGGAGAGGCTTGTTGGTATTTGGTGACGAGAACTCAAGAACGATTTTCTTCGATTTCTCGGTTACGGGAGTGATTCCAAACTCTGGATCCTCATTGATTTTGAGGAGCATATCGGTGATAGCCGATTTCTTCAATACGATATTCAGGAAGCCCTTTACAACGTTGAAACCTTTGCAGTTGCTCCAGTTTTCGGCGAGGTATTGTCCCAACTCGTTGGCGAGTTCCTCGGGCTTCTTGCCAGCGAGTTTCAGGAGTGGGAACACCACGATAGTGAGGTCGCCCTCAAATTCCTTCTTTGTTTTCTGTATCTGAACCTGTGACTCAGCGGCGTCCTTGCCGTACAAAGCCTTAACGGCGTCAATCACAGCGATTTTCAAACTGTTTTCCATTATATTTTAATAATTACGATTTACGAATTACGAATTACGAATGCGCTCCGTAATGTTGTTTTTTTATCTATTTTACCCAGTTGGGGTTTCGTAGTAGAGTTACTAACTACTAACTACTATCTACTAACTACTCTTTACTCAAAAAAGTGCTCGTCATAATCATTTGTGGGAGATTGATGAACGAGTCTACCTTTGGTTTCAGGAGTTCGGTGTCGTAGAATCTTTCCACGTCCACGATTTTGTTGCCGTTTACAACCTCGTTGATATCAACGGCGGTGTAGAATCCGTCGCGGAGGGCGGTCATCATTCCGTGCTTGTCCTGAAGTATCAGGTCCATTGCAATGTTTCCAAATGCTATGGGAACCAATGAGTCGGTGGCGTCGGGATAGCCTGTACGTACCAGATAGCCAAGGTTTTGCACTATGGTATCCACACGCTTGCCGTTGTTGAATTTGGCTGAAGCCTTGCGGAGTTTCTGTGCGATAGTCTCGCCGATTCCGCTCTTGCGCTCGGTCTGCTCCATTCCGTGAAACCTTGCGCCCTCCGATACCAGAACGGTGGAGAATTTTCCACTGCTTGAGGCTCGGTCCATTACCATAAGTTCGGCGAGTTGGCTGATATGGAACTCGGCCTCGGGAATCACACACCTGTTGGCTACTCCAGCCAATGTAGGGAGCATTGCCGTAAAGCCCGAATATTTGCCGAAAACCTCTATTACGAGGAATCTCTCGTGGCTACCGGCCGAGGCGCTCAGGGTATGTATCAGATTGATAGTGCGGGTGATACAGGTGCTGAAGCCTATGCAGTAATCGGTACCATATACGTCGCCGTCCATAGTTTTGGGAATGGCGATTATCTTGACGCCCTCGTTGCTGAGACGGCCCGCATATTTTATGGTATCGTCGCCTCCTATAACAACTAAGTAATTGAGTTGCAGGTATTCTATGTTCTTGATTACCTCGGGAGTAAGGTCGTTTACGTCGTCGTTGTAGATATCCTTCAGGTGGTCGGGGATATCGTCCTTCTTGATGTTGGAAGGCTTGGTGCGCGACGAGTGCAGAAAGGCCTCCTCGTTGATGAGTGTCTGGCTGATGATTTTCTTTGTAAACTCCTCGAAACAGTCTGTGTTGTCAGCGTTTACGTCGCGTTTCATCTCCACAAGACCAGCCCAGCCACGCTTGATTCCAATAACTCTGTAACCCTCGCCGATAGCACGGCGCACAAGTCCGCGTATGGCAGGATTCAGGCCTGGAACGTCGCCACCGCCAGTCAGGATTCCAATTACTTTCTTTTGTTTAGTAGGTATCATCTTACGATAAAAATATTTGGGCGTAAAGTTAGAAAGAATTTTTGGATTTTTAGGCAAAAAACGAGATTTTTTATAATTATATTATTGTAATAAGCCTTTCACCCGTTTGTAACAATTTTGTAACAACTTCTACGGAATTTTGTGACAGAAAAAAATCACATAATTCTTTTAAAAACTATGGAAAGTATATTTCTAATTATCATTGTGTTTTTGATAGTTTTGGCGGTGTTTGACTTGTTTGTTGGAGTCAGCAACGACGCTGTCAATTTCATCAATTCGGCCGTCGGAAGTAGGGCGGCAAGTTTCAGGACCATTCTATGTGTGAGCGCTGTGGGCGTGTTTGCAGGTGCGGCGCTCAGCAACGGTATGATGGACGTGGCGCGTCACGGAATCTTTACGCCTGAGTATTACTCTTTTTACGATGTTATCTGCATTTTCCTGGCCGTGATGATTACCGACGTGATCCTTCTGGATGTGTTCAACACTCTGGGCCTGCCTACCTCCACTACTGTAAGTATGGTGTTTGAGATGTTGGGTGGAGCGTTTGCAGTGGCCTCCGTAAAGGTGCTGAAATCCAGCGATATGGAGTTTCATCAGATAGCCACTCTCCTGAATACCGACAAGGCCATAAGCGTGATAATTGCGATATTTGTATCGGTGGCAATAGCGTTTGTTTTCGGTAGCCTTGTGATGTGGATTACGCGTATGATTTTCACCTTTACATATCAGGACAAGAGGGCTTCCACAAAGGCCAAACTGATTGTCTTTGGAGCCATTGCAAGTACCTGTATCCTGTATTTCCTCCTCGTGAAGGGTCTCAAGGGAAGCACTCTTATGACTTCGGACTTTAAGGATTTTGTATCAGCTAATACGTTTATGATACTGGGCTCTATATTTGGCATATCAGCTGCTACAATGATTGTGCTATCAGCTGCTAAAATAAATATACTGAAGGCCGTGGTGCTGATGGGAACATTTGCGCTGGCTATGGCTTTTGCGGGCAACGACCTCGTGAACTTTGTGGGTGTTCCGCTTACCGGTCTCGACGCTTTTATGGATTATCAGGCCAACGGAAACGGCGATCCGGAGACTTTCCTGATGGGGTCGCTTCAGGAAAGCGCGCATACTCCTATCTGGTATCTATTAGGCGCGGGCCTCGTGATGGTTTTGGCGCTTTTCATCTCCAAAAAATCGCGTAATGTAACCAAGACTGAGGTCGGCCTGGGAAGTCAGGACAATGCCGACGAGATGTTTGGATCGTCGGGAATTGCTCGTGGAATTGTGCGCGGCGCTACCAAGTTGGCCATTGCGGTTGATAAGATTGTTCCCGACAAAGTGGCTGATTTTGTGGACAAACGGTTCAATATTTATGAGACCAGGAATCAGAACGGAAAGGCTTTCGACCTTCTGAGGGCAAGTATAAATTTGGTATTAGCTGGACTTCTGGTGGCGCTTGGTACCTCGCTGAAACTGCCTTTGTCTACCACTTACGTTACTTTTATGGTTGCGATGGGTTCGTCGTTGGCCGACAGGGCTTGGTCGCGCGAGAGGGCCGTTTTCAGAATTACGGGCGTGTTCTCGGTAATCGGCGGATGGTTCGCTACTGCCGTGGTGGCTTTCCTGATGAGCGGTATTGTGGTGCTGGTAGCGTGGTTTGGCGGATACGTGGCTATGATTGTGATGATTGTAGCGGCTATCGGCGTTATCGTTCACTCCAACGTTACTTACAAGAAGACAAATATTGAGGGTCGCGAGAATCTGATTATCAGTCAGATAATGGAGAGCGACAACAAGGCAAACAACTGGAAACTCCTCGGCGAGCACATTGCCCTCACCAATACCTCTCATATCAAGTTTGTGGCCGAGCAATACAAAAATGTTACAGACGCGTTTTTCGCTCAGGAATACCGCAACCTGAAACGCAGTGCCAATATCATTGAGGATCAGAGAGTTCTCTTCAAGCAAAACCGTCGCAAGGAACTTGTGGCTATGCGTCACGTGGATCCGATGTTGGTATTGGAGCGCAACACCTGGTTTTATCTCTCGAACAATTCTTGTCAGAGGATGATTTACTGTCTTAAGAGTATCAACGATCCTTGCCGTGAGCACGTTGGGAATTCTTTCCTGCCTGTTCCAAGGAAATATATCGGCAAATTCCTGACCCTCAGGAATAAGGTCTGCAAGAGTTTTAAGGAGGCCGAGGATATCATCAACAACCTGAATCCCGATCAGGTGGAGGTTTTCAGAACTGACGCCCAGAACCTCCAGGACAGCCTCTCGCTCTACCGCAAGGATATCATCGACAACCTCCAGGACGAGGAGTCAAATATCGAGACTATGACCCTTTTCGTGAATATGATTCAGGAATCGCAGGAGTTGGTGGGAAGTTTGAGGCACGCAATGCGAGGTATGATGAAGTTTGTGGAATAATTTATGTATTTGCTATCATAATAACATATCATCCCCATATCATCCCCGACCTTCATGGTTATTGATGCGTGGTAAAGGTCGGGGCTACGGAACGTGGAGGTCTAACGACCTCTGAGGTTTCGCGAATAATTGCATAAATTGTCATCATAACATATCATATCATCCCCGACCTCCACCAAACCGCAATAATCGCTGAGGTCGGAATGATATGATATGTTTTTTATTAAAATAAAAAATCCAACCGATTGTGTATAATTCCAATAAATTATCTATTTTTGTTTTGAATAAAAAAACGAAACAATTATGGCTCATACATTTTCAAAATTATATTATCAATTGGTGTTTGCTGTCAAATACCGTCAATTTCTAATTCAGAACGAATGGAAGAATCAATTATACAGTTACATTTGGGGAATTGTAAAGAACTTTGATGCACAATTGTTTGCCATTGGTGGTATAGAAAACCATATTCATATTCTTATAGGCTGCAAGCCTAAATTATATATTCCAGATTTTGTGAATGCCTTGAAACGTAATTCCACAAATTGGATAAACGAGAACCATTTGGGAATAAAACATTTTGCTTGGCAGGAAGGTTACGGTGCATTCTCGTATTCGCAAGATTCGATTGAAGGTCTTAAATTCTACATTAAAAATCAAGAAAACCACCACAAAGATATTACCTTCCAAGACGAATATCTCGAAATGATTTCCGATGAAAACGGCAATTATGATGAAAAAGATTTGTTGGAAGATGTTTTGGTGAAAAAGAAATGATGGGTGGTTGATTTGGGATAATTATTGTTGATTATTATTGTCGTTGTTATTATTATCATTATCGTTATCATTATCGTTATCATTATCATTATCATTATCATTATCGTTATCATTATTATTATCGTTATTATCATATCATCCTCCCCGACCTTTTCCATTATTGATGCGTGGTGAAGGTCGGGGCTACGGGGCGTGGAGGTCTAACGACCTCTGATATTTGCGAAATAATTGATGCGAATTAATACCTATCATCATATCCTCCCCGACCTTTTCCGTTATTGATACGTGGTGAAGGTCGGGGCTACGGGGCGTGGAGGTCTTTCGACCTCTGAGATTTGCGAAATAATTGATGAAAATTATTACCTATCATCATATCATCCCCGACCTTTTCCGTTATTGATACGTAGTGAAGGTCGGGGCTACGCAACGCGGAGGACTTACGACGTCTGAGATTTCGCGAAAAATTTATGCGAATTATTACCTATCATCATATTATCCCCGACCTTAACGATTATTGATGCGTGGTGAAGGTCGGGGCTACGGAACGTGGAGGTCTTTCGACCTCTGAGATTTGCGAAAAATTGATACGAATTAATGATAGGTCCACTTGTGGACCTTCACGTTCCGTAGCCCCGACCTCCACCAAACCGCATTAACAGATGAGGTCGGGGATGATGATAATGATAATAATAATGAATTTCATTTGTAATCCCCTCGTAATCCCCTTGTAATATTTCCGTAACAAAATCGCCGTTATTTTGCGGTATAAATCATAAATAGAAAATTGATTATGAGCAATACTGCAAATTACATTGAGCGCGATCTTTCGTGGATGTACTTCAATCAGAGGATTTTGGCAGAGGCCAAGCGCGCCGACCTCCCGCTCCTGGAGAGGATCAATATGCTGGGAATCTATTCCAACAATCTTGATGAATATTTCAAGGTGAGGGTCTCGGCCCTCAGTCAGAAATCCGACAAGGACTTACTCGATTCTATCGGCGGGCTTAACGCCGAGATGTCGGTGGATTTCCGAAACACTATCCATTCCCTCAACGACAGCCTCCGCAAAGAGGGCATTTATATGGTGAGGGACTACGACATTACAGAGGGTCAGAAATGCGATTTCCTGACACCAAAACAGCAGGAAACCTTCCGCCAATTCATCAAGGATTATTGCCTGAAAAACCTTGCGGGAATCCTCTCCCCAATCTGGCTCGATAAGATGAAAGACGTTTCCACCCTTCCTGACGAGGGTATCTATCTCCTTGTGGCTCTCGGCTCTGATGCTATGGAAGAGGCGCAGTGCGCCGTGGTGGAAATCCCTGTAAAGAAACTGGGAAGATTTGTGGTTTTGCCCGAGAAACGCGATAAAGACAAGGTGACAAATTACATAATGTATCTGGACGACGTGGTACGTTGCGGAGTTCCGTATATGTTTGTGGGACTGGGTTTTACCTCGTTTGATACATACTCGTTTAAATTCACCAAGAACGCCCAGATGGTGGTTCCGCAAGACCTCGACGAGGGTACTCTTGAGAAGATTGAGAAATCGATAAAGAAGCGCAAGAAAGGCTCGCCCGTCAGGATTATCTTTGATGAGCAGATGCCAAAGCCGATTCTCAAACAACTCCTCAAAAGCCTCGACTGCCGTCATCAGGCCGAGACAATTCAGCCTTCGGGAAGGTATCAGAACCACAAGGATTACATGAAATTCCCCGACCTCGGACGCAAAGACCTCAAGAATCCAGCCTGGCCAACAGCCCAAAACAAGTTCGAGAATATCTCGATGTTCGATACAATCTACCAGGGCGACCAGATGATCCACGTGCCTTATCAGTCGTTCGATATCTATATCCAGTTGCTTAGGGAGGCCGCTATAAACCCGCATGTCCGCTCCATAAAAACCACCCTCTACCGCCTGGCCAAGGACAGCAAGGTGATAGGATCGCTGATATCAGCCGCAAGAAACGGAAAGCAAGTAACTGTGGTAATGGAACTTATGGCAAGGTTCGACGAGGAATCGAATATCCACTGGGCCAATGTGATGACCGAGGCTGGAATCCGCGTTACGGCAGGTGTTGAGGGCTTGAAAGTCCATTCCAAAATCACCCACATAGAGTGCGAGAAGGGCAATATCGCCGTGGTATCCACAGGAAACTTCCACGAGGGCAACGCCAAGTGCTACACAGATTTGCTGATGTTTACCGCAAGAAAGGCCGTGGTGGACGATGTGGCAAACGTTTTCGAGTTTATCGACAAGCCTTTCAAACACGTGAAATTCAACGAGTTGCTTGTATCTCCCAACCACCTCAGAAAACCTGTAATGGACCTTATCGACAAGGAGATTGAGAATCACCAACTTGGTTTGCCGTCAGGTATCAAGGTAAAAATCAACCACATAACCGACAAGGGAATCGTTGAGAAACTTTACGAGGCCGCCAACAAAGGCATTAAGGTTGATTTGCTTGTCCGCGGAAACTGTTCTTTGGTGAGTGGTCAGGACAAACTCCATAAAAACCTGAGCGTTAGAGGCATAATAGACCGATACCTTGAACATTCCAGAATTTTGGTCTTCACCTCAAGAGGCGACTACAAAGTCTATATCGGCTCATCAGACTGGATGACCCGCAACCTGGACCGCCGTGTGGAGGTTTACGCGCCCGTTCTCGATCCCGACCTCAAGGAGCAGGCAAAAATGGTTGTTGAATACGGCCTCGCCGACACCGACCACGCCTATATTGTGGACGGCAACAAGAACAACGCCCTCGCCACCGCCGACAAGAAATTCCGCTCGCAGGAGGAGTTGTGGAAGTATTATAGCAAATAACCGAGCACGCCAGATCTGCGAATACCGAGCACGCCAGACCAACCGACAAGTCGGTTTGTCTTAGGCGTACTCGGTTAGTCAAGATAGCGTCTTCCAGACGCAGTGAAATATTTTGTTAACGTAAACTTGGCGCCCGGAGGGCGCTACTTTGATTAACCGGGTACGCCGAAGCCGCTGTCACTTGTGACAGTGGCTGGCGTGCTCGGATATAAAAGATATGGGAAAAGTGATAAACGTCGCCGCGATAGATATTGGATCCAACGGCGCCAGGATAATGATAAAATCCATTTCGGAGGATTTGAAAGTAAAGAAATTGCAGTTTCTGAGGATTCCGCTGAGATTGGGCGAGGATGTCTTCAATATTGGATATATTTCGCCGGAGAGGGCCAAGATTATGGAGCGCACTCTCAAGATTTTCAAGCATTTGCTGAAAATTTACGGAGTTCAGAAATACGAGGCCTACGCCACCTCGGCAATGCGTGAGGCCAGCAACGGCAAGAAACTTCTCGACCGTCTTAACTCCGAAATCGGTCTTGGAATCAAGATAATTTCTGGTCTGGAGGAGGCCACCATTATCTGCAACAACAACGCCCTGAGCGACTACGATCCCTGCCTTTTTGTGGATGTGGGAGGCGGAAGCACCGAGATCTCGCTCTTCGTGGATGCCAAACCAGTTAAATGTCAAAGTTTTAATATCGGAACTCTCAGGATGTTGAGCAACGATTTCAGCCCCAAGACCCTCAACAATCTCATGCAGGAGGTTGCGCAGATATGTTTTCAGTATCCGAATATCAAAGTGATAGGTTCGGGAGGAAATATCAATAAACTGTATAAACTTATCTCGAAACAGAATCCAGGGCTCAACAACTTTCTTCCTGTAAAACTTCTTCAGGAAATGTTTTGCAAACTCGACACGATGACAGTTGAGGAGCGCATGGAGAAATACGACCTACGAGCCGACCGCGCCGACGTGATAGTCCCCGCCGCCACAGTGTTCCTGGCCGTAGCCAGCGCCTCCAAGGCCACCGAGATCTACGTCCCCACCTTCGGCCTTGTGGACGCAATGATAAACAAGATAGGAATGGAGATGTTTTAGGGGATAGTTCTTTTTTGGGGAAAGCCACCTTGCGGTGGCTTTTTTTGTTTTTTTAAACGAATGGAAGCCAATGGTAAAGCGAATGGAAAGCGAATTTTTCAGGTCCTCTTGAGGTCCTCCACGTTCCGTAGCCCCGACCTCCACCACGCATCAATTACCGCTGAGGTCGGGGATTAAATGGTTGAAAATAAAATTGCGGAATAAAGAAATCGGGAATCACCCCTTAAACAAATCCTCCGCAGTTACCTCGTTCTGCATTGTGCTTGAGTAGGCGTTTTTCTTTACGCCGTATGTCGTTATCATTATGATATGCAGAGCCTTGGTTGTTTTGGTGGTGTTGCGGAACAGTTCTCGGCGGTTCGATAGATGTTCGGCGTATTTCTCGGTTATTGTGAATTTCGTGTTTGAATATTTCATCTCGCAAAGGTCTATTACCGGATCCGCACGGTCTATCACAAGGTCTATCTGATAGCCTTGTTGAGTGGTGCCGTCGTCAAGTTTTTTCTGCGGTGACACCCAGGAATTTATATTTGTAGAAATGCCTGAGATTCCAAGTTTCCTCTTTATCTGATTGATATGCAATAGACTTACGAGTTCAAATGCGTAGCCGGTCCAAGCAGTGTGTGCTGGCTTGCCGTTGAAATTCTGCCAATAGTTTTCGTCCTGGCTGGTGTTTCCGTTCACGAATTTCAGATAGAATAGCGAGAACAAGTCTGTCAACTGAAACACATTGTCGCGCTCCTTCTTGCCAAATGCTGAATATTTCCTTACAAAACTGCATAGCCTGAGATTTTCGAGAATGGTGGTGAGTTCGCCACCTTCCGATATCTTGAGCGCAGTCTTTATTTCCTGACGTGTAAGGCCTTGAGTCTTTTTCGCAAGCAGTTCAACAACCTTTTTATATTTCTGAGACTCAATGAATAACGAGCGGAACAGGAACGTGAACTCATTTTTTAGTTGCCCGTTCTCGGCGAAAAACAGATTGTCGATATTTGCTTCAAAGGTTTTCTTGCCATCCAGAAGACTCAGATAAAAAGGCACTCCGCCCATTATCATATAACACTCCAAAATCTGGTAGCGGTTCCATACTATATTTCTGGATTTCAGATACTTCTCGGTTTCGCCAAGGGTAAACGGTTGCAAATGTATCTGTCTTGTTATCCTGTTATGGAGTCCACCCTTGTCGCCTATAAGTTTGTTTATCATCCATGTGGTGGCCGAACCGCAAGTTATAAGTTTCAGTTTGTTGCAGGTAGAGCCCCACGAATTCCAAAAATAATCCAAGGCTCTGATAAACTTAGACTTAGGTGTATCGAGCCAAGGCAATTCATCAATGAAAATTACAAATTTTCGTTTTGATGAGTTCTTTAAATAGTTTTTTAGTTGCTCAAAAGCGTCTAACCAATTGTTTACCAATGGATAATAAGAATTGGAATATTCGTTGATGGCCTTATTGAAAATCTGCAATTGTTCCTGAGTAGAACCATCGAGCATACCGGTCATATAGAAGGCAATTTTGTCCTCGAAAAATTCCTTTATGAGAAAAGTTTTTCCGATTCTTCGCCTCCCATATACCGCAACAAACTCAGCGTCAGATGATTCGTAAATCTCCTTGAACAACTGTTTTTCTCTGTCTCTTCCAATAATCTTATTTTCCATAACAAAAAATCCTTGGTTTTACTCCGCAAATATACGACTATTTTTCGAAAATACCTCCTCCGTAACCCATTTATTTTACCACTTACGGAGGACTAATTTTAAAAATACCTCCTCCGTAACTCATTTTTAAAACCACTTACGGAGGACCAATTTTTTCCATTTTCCCAAAATCTTTCCTATCTTTGCACCGTAAATACAAATAAAAATGACCTTCTTCATTGCAGATACACATTTTGGCAGTGGCACGATAATTCCTTTTGCCGTAAGACCTTTCCACAATTCAGGGGAGATGGATGAGTATATCATTCGGAAGTGGAATTCCGTGGTTGGATACACCGACGACGTTTTTGTTGTTGGCGATTTTTTTGATAATGTGGATCGGGATTATGTGGAATCCATACTCGACAGGCTCAACGGAAAAATCATCCTCGTGATGGGAAACCACGACGAGGGATTGGCGGATTTTTACCGGGAGATGGGTGTGGTGGTTTATGAATATCCAATAATCTTCCAGGATTGGTATTTCGTGTCGCATCAGCCTATGTATCTGAATGCCAATATGCCTTACGTGAATATTTTCGGACACGTGCACAATAATCCTATCTACAAGGACCACTCTACAAACTCGTTTTGCGTGTGCGCCGACAGGATCGACTACACGCCGGTGACATTTGATCATATCAAGGAGATTGTAAGCAAAGATTGGAAGAAATAACATTCTTTAACTATTTCCCGTATTCACTTTTTCTAATTCATGCCGTCTATAATTACAAAAACAATCGTTAACCATTAAAAAATATACGACCATGAAAAAGATAATCTTCGCACTCGCAATGAGCCTGTTTATGATTCCTGCAATGGCTCAGCATCACGACAATCATCACGATATCCATCACGATGACCACCACAATCATCACGACGACCGTCATCATCCTGCGCCTGTTATCAGGGTTGCGTCGCCCGAGGAAGTCGCTATCATCAGGCAACTTGTGAATGATCTCTCCTCTTCTTGGGAGCAGGCCAAGGCCGTGAAGACCTGCATGCAACTTGTTCCTATGAGGGCTGAGGATTTGGCTTCGGTAATCCACAAGATATCTTTCGACGATTCCAAGATGGATGTCCTTGAGTTCTGCTATCCGCTCTGCCCAAACAGGGAAAAATATACTATCGCCATCGAGGAATTGAGTTTCCGCTCCAACAAGGAAAAAATGTACAAATTCATCGCAAGGCATTAGCGGAATCCTCGCAATATAAGTCGGAGGCCAAGCGGTCTTAGGAAGACAACAATGGGCACCA
>JAZQPB010000374.1:0-9910 GCA_045628165.1 Bacteroidales bacterium
TAAGTACATACCCTTGCACAAGCAACTCCAAAGGGTCGCCCATAGGCGCCAGGCTCCGCACCGTCACCTCGGCCCCAGGCAGGATGCCCAGATCCAGGAAGTGCTGCCGAAGCATGCCCTCGCCGCCCACTGCGGTTACCGTGGCCGTACAGCCCACTGTCAGTTCGTTAAGAGTCATCGTATTTCTTCTTTAATTGACAATTGGCATTTGATAATTGATAATTACCATGCGGCCGATATCGCCACCACCATGCGCCAGCCTAAAAGTTATCGTTTTCGTTATCGTTAACCATGCGCAGCCTAATTCTCAATTCTCAATTGTCAATTTTCAATTCATATTACCCACTTCTGATTACAGTGCTCAATCTTAGCCCGCCTTGAACCGGCACGTTTCCGATAGACCCAGGCTTGCAGGAAGCCCTTCTCGCCACGTTTCAGCGTACGATTCAACACTGCTTTTTCATGTTGCAAAATTACCATCCCTGCCCCACCCGTGCAATAGTCAGTTGTGAGTATTTTTCCCACACAAAGAAAATCTCCGACGTACAAGACAATCGGAGATTTTAAACTGAGGCCGTAGGGGCCGGTTAGTCGCGAAGGGGATTCTTGGCACTCTTGTACCAGTCGATGAAACGGCTGATGCCTTCGTGGAGGGTAATGCTGGGCTTGTAGCCGACTTCGGTTTCAAGTTTCGTGGTATCGGCATAGGTCTGATAGACATCGCCGGCTTGCATGGGCAGGAACTCCTTCTTGGCTTCCACGCCGAGGGCGGTCTCAATTTCGTTGATGAAGTCCATCAGCTTCACAGGGTTGGAGCAACCGATGTTATACACCTTGGCGGGCACCTCATTGGGGCACTCGGCAGCCACGGGCATCTTGTCGATAACACCGATGGTACCACCCACGATGTCATCGATATAAGTAAAGTCACGGCTCAGGTTGCCATGGTTGAACACCTTGATAGGCTCGCCGTGGCTGATGGCACGGGCAAAGAGCATTGGAGCCATGTCCGGACGACCCCAGGGGCCATAGACGGTGAAGAAGCGGAGGCCCGTGGTGGGAAGGCCGTAGAGCTTGCTGTAGGAATGAGCCATAAGTTCGTTGGCTTTCTTGCTGGCTGCGTAGAGGCTCACAGGCGTATCGACCTTGTCGTCTTCGCTGAAGGGCACCTTGCTGTTCATGCCATAGACGGAACTGGAGGAAGCATACACCAGATACTGTACGCCGTGGTGACGGCAGCACTCCAGAATGTTCATAAAGCCCACAAGATTACTGTCGAGATAGGCGTAGGGGTTGGTAATGCTGTAACGCACGCCAGCTTGTGCGGCCAGATTGACCACACGTTCAAAGTGCTCTTCGGCAAACAGTTTGTTCAGGCCATCGCGGTCGGTGAGATCCATGCGGATGAAACGGAACTTGCCGAACTCGTCCAAACGGCCGTATTTCAGGCGGACATCATAATAATCGTTGATATTGTCGATGCCGACAACCTCGTCACCACGGTCGGCAAGCATGAAAGCCAGTTTCGAGCCAATGAATCCTGCGGCTCCTGTTACCAGTATCTTCATATTTCTATTATTTGATGATTATTGTTTACGCTTTTATCTTCGCACGTACTATTTTTTTGCAAAGATACGGATATTATTGAAAAAATTCTTACTTTTGCACAAATTTACATTGAATCATTACCATTATCTAATTATATCGACATGAAAAGACTCATTGTTCTCGCAGCCGCAGCCATGATGCTGCCTGCCGTCTCCTTTGCACAGGATGACACCAAAGACAAGTTGACGTTCACCCCCGTAGTGGAAAACGCCGTCACTTCCATCAAGGACCAGCACCGCAGCGGTACCTGCTGGGCATACTCGTCGCTCGGTTTCTTCGAGAGCGAGCTGCTCCGCATGGGCAAGGGCGAATATGACCTCTGCGAATCGTTCCTCTGCTACCACACCTATATGGACCGCGCCGACAAGGCCGTCCGCACACATGGCGACATCAGCTTCAGCGAGGGTGGCTCGTTCTACGATGCCGTGTATTGCCTGAAGCACTACGGCATCGTGCCGCAGGAAGCCATGCCCTTCCCCGGTTCACTCTATGGTGACTCGCTCTTCAACTTCACCCAGCTGCAGAAGGTGGCCGGTGCCGTGGTGAGCACCATTGCCGAAGGCGGCATCAAGAACCCCAATCCCGTATGGAAGAAGGACCTCAGCGCCATCTACGCCAACTATTTCGGCGAGCTGCCCGAGACCTTCGAGTACAAAGGCAAGAGCTACACGCCGCAGAGCTTCGCCCAGAGCCTCGGTCTGAACCCCGATGACTACGTCAGCCTCACCTCTTACACCCACGAGCCTTTCTACGAGGCATTTGCCGTGGAGGTACAGGATAACTGGCGCTGGGGCCTCTCGTACAACCTGCCCCTCGACGAGTTCATGGAGACCATGGACTACGCCGTTCGCCACGGCTACACCTTCGCCTGGGGTGCTGACGTCAGCGAGAAGGGTTTCGACCGTGCTACGGGCACCGTCACCGTCCCCGACACCAAGGCTGCCGAGAGCAAGGAAGGCAGTGACGCCGCACGCTGGACGGGCGACAACGGCAAGGGTGCCGACGTGAAGACCACCGCCCCCGGCGAGCTGGAGATTACGCAGGAACTCCGCCAGAAGGGCTATGACAACTGGGAGACCACCGACGACCACGGAATGCTCATCTACGGCAAGGCCAAGGACCAGAACGGCAAGGAGTATTACATGGCCAAAAACTCATGGGGCACCGACAATCCATACAAGGGCACATGGTATTTCACCAAGGCTTTTGTAGCCGTAAAGTCTATCGACATCATGCTCCATAAGGATGCGCTCCCCAAGGATATCGCGAAGAAACTTGGTATTAAGTAAAAAAAATATCAAAAAAAATATTGCAAGCTCTTGCAATATGAAAAAAAATACTTACCTTTGCGCACCCGAATTATTATTCACAGTTAGAAAGTAAATTTATTACAAAACTATTTAATTAAAAAAAAGTGGATTCATTAAGTTACAAGACAGTCTCCGCCAACAAGGCCACTGTAAACAAGGAGTGGCTTCTCGTTGATGCGACAGACCAGACATTAGGACGTTTTGCGTCTAAGGTGGCTATGCTCCTCAGAGGCAAGTACAAAGTCAACTACACCCCACACGTAGACTGTGGCGACAATGTAGTGGTTATCAATGCCGAGAAGATCAGAATGACCGGCAAGAAGATGGCTCAGAAGGAATATGTTCACTACTCTGGTTATCCAGGTGGTCAGAAGATTGAGCTCGCCAAGGACTTCGTAAAGAAGAACGACGGCTACGAGCGCGTAATCAGAAAGGCTGTACGTGGTATGCTCCCAAAAACAAAGCTTGGCGATGCTATCATCAAGAACCTTAAGATTTATCAGGGCGAGAATCATGAGCAGGAAGCTCAGCAGCCTAAACTTATTAATTTAAATGACCTTAGATAATCATGGCAGAAGTTACAAACACAGTAGGCAGACGTAAGGCTGCCGTAGCTCGTATCTACCTCACACAGGGTAACGGCGATATCAAGATCAACGGTAAGGACTACAAGGAGTATTTCACTGTTCCTCAGTTCCAGAGAGTAGTTGTTCAGGCACTCGAGAAGATCGGCGCCGAGGCCAATTACGACGTTAAGGTTAATGTTTGCGGTGGTGGTTTCAAGGGCCAGGCCGAGGCTGTAAGACTCGGTATTGCAAGAGCTCTCGTAGAGATCAATCCTGAGGACCGTGTAGCCCTCAAGAAGGAAGGCTTCCTCAAGCGTGACGCAAGAGTTGTCGAGAGAAAGAAACCTGGTCGTCCAGGTGCTCGTAAGCGCTTCCAGTTCAGCAAGCGTTAATATATTGTTTAGTATCCAAATTGTCGGGACCGATGGCACATGTGATTTGTCCTATTGCTACCCGATGATTGATTAATCGTTGAATGTAAACAAACAAAACACAAAAATGGTAAGTTTTGAAGAATTATTGAATGCAGGTGTACATTTCGGTCACTTGAAGAAAAAATGGAATCCTGCTATGGCCCCTTACATCTTCATGGAAAGAGGCGGAATCCACATAATAGATTTACACAAGACAGCTGAGCTGCTCGACAAGGCAGCAGCTGCCATCAAGCAGATAGCTAAATCGGGTCGCAAGATTCTCTTCGTTGCTACTAAGAAGCAGGCTAAGGAGATCGTTGCAGAGAAAGTACAGGCAGTTAACATGCCTTACATCACAGAGCGTTGGTCAGGTGGTATGCTTACCAACTTCCCTACAGTAAGAAAGGCCGTTAAGAAGCTCACTTCTATCGAGAAGATGGAGGCTGATGGTACTATGGCTCAGCTCTCTAAGAGAGAGCAGCTCCAGATCAACCGTCAGTACGACAAGCTCAAGAAGAACCTCGGCTCTATCGCTGATATGGCTAAGACTCCTGCAGCTCTCTTCGTAATCGATGTCGCCAAGGAGCACATCGCCGTTAAGGAGGCTCACAGACTTCACATCCCTGTATTTGGAATGGTTGATACCAACTCTAATCCTAACGATGTTGATTTCGTAATCCCTGCCAACGACGACGCTGCAAACTCTATCGCTATCGTTCTCGATGTTATCACCAAGGCTATCGCCGAGGGTGTTGCCGAGAGAAAGACCGACAAGGATGGCGACAACAAGGATGCTAAGGTAGCTGTAGCTCACAACAAGCCTCGCAAGACTCGCGCCCGCAAGTCTGACGCTAAGGGTGAGAACGCCGCTGAGGAGTCTGCTGAGTAATTCGTTTATTCAGGATTTTCACACATAGTAATATAAGTGCTTCCTTCCTTTTGCATTTTAAGAAAGGAAGCACTTTTTTTTATTAACTAACTAAATAAAAGACAAATAAAATGGCTGAAATAAAGGCTAGCGAGGTAATGAAGCTTCGCCAGATGACAGGCGCCGGTATGATGGACTGCAAGAAGGCTTTGGCCGAGACCAACGGCGACTTTGATGCTGCTATAGATATTCTTAGAAAGAAGGGCCAGAAGGTAGCCGCCAAGCGTGCTGACCGTGAGGCTAAGGAAGGTTGTGTTGCCGGTGCTGTTAGCGCCGATGGCAAGAAAGCTTACGTTGTAGCCCTCAACTGCGAGACCGACTTCGTGGCTAAGAACGCTGACTTCGTAAAGTTCACAAACGATATTCTCGCCGCCGCTATCGCTGCTGATGCTGCAGATCTCGAGGCTGTTAAGGCTCTTCCTTACGGCCCTGGCACTATCCAGGACGAGGTTTCTAACCAGACCGGCGTTATCGGTGAGAAGATCGAGATAAGCTACTACGGCAAGGTTGCCGGCGAGGCTGCTTGTGTATACAACCACATGAACTCTAAGCTCACTGCCATCGTTGCCTACAACCAGGCTCTCGACGCTCAGGTTGCCAAGAACGTTGCAATGCAGGTAGCTGCTATGGCTCCAGTAGCTGTAGATAAGGACGGCATCCCAGCTGAGACTATTCAGAAGGAGATGGAGGTTGCCAAGGAGAAGACCATTCAGGAGCAGATCCAGAAGAAGGTAGAGGTTGCCCTCAAGAAGGAAGGCATCAACCCAGCTCATGTTGACTCTGACGACCACATCGCTTCCAACATCACCAAGGGTTGGATTACAGAGGAGCAGGGCGAGCTCGCCAAGAAGATCAAGGCTGAGGTTGCAGCTAATACTGTAGTACCTGAGAACATGGTTGAGAACATCGCCAAGGGCCGTATCAACAAGTTCTACGAGGAGTACACACTTCTCAACCAGAAGTACGAGCAGGACAACAAGCTCACCATCCGTCAGTACCTCGATCAGGCTGCCAAGGGTCTTACAGTTGTAGACTTCAAGCGTTGCGCTCTCGGTGACTAATTTCTGATAATTCAGCAAATTAAAAATATATTAGGGATGCATTCCTCTTAAATGGGAATGTATCCCTTTTTTGTTCCCGGCCACACATACTGCGTATTGTTTAACATAAATTAACATTCCTTTCTTGCCTAATTCGTAGTTATTTTGTTGCTTTGGGGAATTATAATTTATTACTAATATAAAACCATTAAAATGAAAGGAAAAAACATCTTAAGAATTGGAGCCCTTCTGCTGGTTTGCGGACTTTGTCTGTTGTCCTGCAAGAAGGAAGGTAGCGACGACCCTACTCCTGAACCAACTCCGAGTGATAAACCTACGCCCACTCCCGACAATCCCAACAATCCTGTTGTAGACCCCGACAAGCCCAACACGGATCCAGTAAATCCCGACAATCCCAACAATCCTGTTGTAGACCCCGACAATCCCAACACGGACCCAGTAAATCCTGACAATCCTGACAATCCTGTTGTGGACCCCAACATTCCAGTAGATCCCGACAATCCTGTTGTTGATCCCAATAATCCATCCGGACCATCGACCGATCCGTCTAATCCTTCTGATCCGTTGGATCCAGGAACTGATCCTGTAAATCCACCTGACCCGTCCGATCAGCCAGCTCCTGTTGAGCCTGTAGATCCAGTTGATCCAACTCCAGTGGATCCTCCAGCTCCGGGGGAGCCAGAGCAGCCAGCTGATGTGTACTTCAAGGTTTCATACGATGCAAATGGTGGCAGCATAGCTCCAGCGCCCGAGGATATCAAGAAAGACGAGCAGATAACAGTAGCTTCTGCCATTAGCCGCGATAAGTATGAGTTCAAAGGCTGGAAATGCAGCGATGGCAAGACTTATGCCGGCGGTGAGTCGGTTGTTGTAAGCAGCGACCTTACTTTCACTGCTGTATGGGAGGCCATTGTTCAGAAATACTCTGTCTGGTACGATGCCAATGGAGGTAAGGGTTCTGTGCCATCAGCTCAGAAGATCAATGAGAATGAGTCGATATCATTGTATAATGGTTCTTCGCTCACGATGACCGATCATCTTTTTGACGGCTGGCAGGGCAACGATGGCAAGACCTATCAGGCTGGCGACAATTTCACTGTAACAGGAGATATAACTTTCACCGCTGTCTGGAAGGAGAATTTCTCGCTTACTTTCAACGGCAATGGTTACAATGGAACAATGCCTAAGGCTGTTAAGTTCGAGAACGGCAAGGCCGCAATACCATCTGCATCGTTTTCAAGAGAGGGTTTCGAGTTTCTTGGATGGAGCCTCGACCGTGATGCCAGGGTAGCAGATTACACAGCGGGCGATATTGTTAATAATGCAGATAAATCTGTGACATTGTATGCAGTTTGGAAGGCCGAGAAGTTCACATACTCTTTCCATTGGAATGTTTTGAAGGAGAAGCAAATTAATCCGGTAACATTCTCCGCTAAGGATATCCAACATGGCAAGGCTCTTTTCAATATTCAATGTTATGGGTTGACCCAAGAGCAGGTTCTTGTAGGTTGGGAGGATAGAACTACCGGCCGTATCTATAAGGCAACTGATTTGTTTGATGTTTTGGAGAATAGAGAGTTTTTCCCTGTAATTGCCAAAAAGGCAAATACTAATATGGAAAATTGGAATGTTAATAAGTATTAACCCATTAAAAACTAAGTAACGATGAAAGTTAAAATTATATATTACACTATGTTGCTGAGCGCATTAATGAGTGCGGGTTCATGCAATAGTGATGAGGATGTCTTTGTTATAGGCAGTTCTTCTTCGATGTCAGGAGATTTAGTTGAGATGGATTTTGCTGCTGCCATGGAGCAAAACGACCATCTCTCTAAGGCTGCCCTTTCTATCGAGGGAGCCTCCCAGATTGCCCTTTTTTCTTTTTCTTCTGACGATTCTTTGTCGGTGTTCCAGGGAAGCAGCAATGTAAGGTTCGATTACAACAAGAATTCTTCGGGTACAACAGTTTTTTCTGGAGTCATAGGGGCAAGTGATGTTTATTACGCATTGTTCCCTTATAATGCAAGTGCAACTATAAGTGGTAATGTTATTTCTACTGAGATACCAGCTGTTCAGAATAGCGCCGTTAGCGATTTTTCTAGTTATGTTTTTAGTGTTGGATATACTAATGGAAGTTCTGCAAAATTCAATCTCAAGAATGCTTGTTCTCTTATCTGGATTGATGCAGATTTTTCTTCCTGTAAATATTCAAAGATTACATTGGAGGCTAATAAAAATATTTCAGGCAAGATGAATGTAATTGTAGACTCATCTTTGCCTCCCGAGATTTCTGATGGCACCTCTAATACCATATCAATAGCAAACCCATGTTCAGGAATTGTTCCCGTTGTCCCTCAGAATGATGTTGATCTGAGGATTACATTTGAGCGTACTGATGGGTCGTCGTTTGCGAAGGAATATAAGGGACTTAACCTTTCCCGTTCTGATGTGGCATACCTTTCGGTTGCTGATGGTCATTTTGTAAACTTTGATTCTGGCATTGATAATATATCTTTGCCTAGTTTGTCGGTTTCCGACAATTCTTCGTTTACAATGCCGGGTATATATGGATATGCCAAGCCTGGTATGAATTTCGTGGGTTGGAAGTCTGACGACGGTACTATATATCCTCAGTATTCTGTATTGCATATGGGAGATAAGGATATAAGTTTTTCTGCCGAATGGTCTTCTGACTTGGTTGTTTCGTATAATGTGGAGGGCGCGCCAATTCAGAAATATGAGTTGCATAAGTATGGCGATTACATAACTCTTGGTGATGCTCCATTGCGTGCTGGTTACGATTTCAAGGGCTGGCTTGTTAATGGTTTTGAGCGCAAAGTTGGTGATCAATATAAGGTCGATAAGAACCTTGTGATAGAAGCTGTTTATGAGCCTGTCTCGTTTACTATCAAGGTGTTGGGTAATGGCGGTCTTTTCTATGAGCAAGAAGACAAGTCTGCCAAGTGCGCTGTAAACGGGAAAATTGTATTGGCGGATAAATTCAATTATCCTGTAAGAAAAGGCTATGAATTTGGTGGATATTATGACAATCCAACTTTTGACGGGTCTCCTATCGAAGAAATTGCCAACCCTACCGAGGATATGGTAATTTACTCAAGATGGTACAAACTATACTATATTCATTATGTGGATTCCAATGGGGACCCGATACTCGATTCTGATGGTAATTCAGTTGACTTCTCTTATTCTGAATTGTCTTATTACATGGAGATCAATGATCCTACATGGTATGGCCATGATGGTAATGACGGCAATGATTACGGTTATGGTTGGCAAGATCAGGACGGCAAAGAGTATAACGGTGGAGAGCGAATTCTATTCAGTACTCTCGATGAGTTCAAAGATATTACTTTCACTCTTTTGTCTATGACTTTCTAATTTACATCCATCCTTATCTATCATAAAGATCAAGAAACCGCATCCGAAGCCTAATGCCTCAGATGCGGTTTCTCTTTACTCTCTACTCTTTAAACTCTCTCCTTTCCACTTTAAACTCTTTCCTCTTATATCCCCAGCTCCGCCTTTATCCTGCCTACGATTTCGGCATTGCCGGTGTGCTTTATGGGATTGTCGGATAGTTTTACAACCTCCGTCCACTGGCCGTTGGTAAGCACGTGAGAGAGTTTTATCACCATGTTGAGCGGTTTTACGCCCACATCGTTGGTAAAGTTGGTGCCGATGCCGAAACTCATGCCTATCTTGCCCTTGCAGAATTCCGCAATCTTCTCCACAAGCTCGGGATTGAGTGCATCGCTGAATACTATGGTCTTGCTCAGAGGATTGATTCTCAGACTCTTGTAGTGGTCGATGGTCTTCTGCGCAAACTCTATCGGATCGCCCGAATCGTGACGCACTCCGTCGAAGAGCTTGGCAAACAGCGTATCGAAATCGCGGAAGAAAACCTCCGTTGTGTAAGTATCGGAGAGCGCTATGCCGAGGTCGCCGCGGTAAACATTCACCCAGTTGTCGAGGGCCGCGCGGTTGGCGTACTTCACACCGAACT
>JAZQPB010000375.1:0-12525 GCA_045628165.1 Bacteroidales bacterium
TCCTTCGGACCGCAGATTTTTCTAGAATAAGAATCTGCGAACCGTTAGGTTAAAATCCATTTAAATCAAAAGAAACAGCGCAAATCTGATAAATCAATAAAAAATCTGCGTCCTGATAAATTAATCGAACTCACGTTAATATTACTTGGATTTAATTGAAATTACATTATCACAATTTAAGGAATATTGATTAAGTTCAGAATCTACCAATACAATAGTTTTTGAATCAGAGGCATCATAATCAATTCTGACATTCTCCAAAACAAGACGGTCTCCATTGATATACAAAAACTCCAAACGTTCTATCGTATCGGTAAGATACTGACTACAAAAACTTTTGGACAAGCCATCGCCAAAACAGGCAATAATACGCTTAGTTACATTATCAAGTTTTCTCTGCTTGATATTCAATTTACTTGTCTCTATATAGTTGAAATCATCGGGGTGCTCACTGATATATCTCTGATGCACCCTTTGGTCATTATCAATCTCGGAAGCCTCTACTTCGAGATCATGCAACGATATAGTATTAAATAATTTATCTAACATATAAAAAACAAATAGGCGGAACCGTTCAACGCATATCCGTTACACGGGCTCACCGCCAAGCATGCCCAATTCCCAATAGACAAAGCGTGAACAGCTCACGCCTATATGTATAGGCGTGAACCTTCAAAACCTGTCCTCTTGGGAAGAATCGATTGGCGGTGATTCGTGTAACGAGAACAAGAACAAAGAAGTTCTAATAATATATGTCGAACAGACTACGCTGGTTAAACATTAAATGAATACAGGCAAAAATCAGATTCGCAGTCTGAGGATAATGCCTGAGCGTCGCTGTTATAGTATTTTCTGCGATTTTTTTATTTTATTTTCAAGTTGCTAATATATAAAATTAAATTCAGAAAAAATGCAAAAAATAAAGAAAATTATGATTCTTTTTTCACCACGGATTCCCGAACCTCTCATCATTGATGAACGCCGTATCGGAGAGCGTCAGCAGAAACGCCTTCAGATCCGCCAAATCATCCTTGGTGAGGTGCATTCCTCCGTGGTTGGCGTTTATGGATAGAGGGTCGATGTAGGGCGAACGCTTGAGGCCGTTGTTGTAGAATTCAAGAACCTCGTCGAGAGTCTTGAAACGGCCGTCGTGCATATATGGACCGGTGAACTCTATGTTGCGGAGCGTGGGCACACGGTATTTGCCCTTGTCCATGGGATTTCCGGTAACGGAGAAGCGGTCTTTCTGACCATCGAAATCGATGTCCTTGGCGTTGTTCATAAACTGATTGGTGGTCCAGAGCGGAAGCGCGGGACTGCCGTGACAATGGAAACAGTCGGCGCCCTCGGTGGTGAAAAGCATCAGTCCCCTCATCTCCGATTTTGTGAGCTGAACCTTGCCATCCATAAACTGGTCGAACCTGCTATTGAAAGAAACCAGACTCCTCACAAACTGCGCTATCGCCTTGCTGATGAGATCGATATCAATTTCCGACGTGCCGAACGCGCGGTAAAACATCTCACGGTACATCGGCTCTTTCTTGATGAGGGAAACGGTTTTCTCGATGGAGCCGTTCATCTCGTGGGGTGCAAGAATCGCCATGGGAATTGTGCTCTCGATGTTGCCCTCCTGAATGCGTCCGTTCCAAAAATAGCCCGAATTGTTCCAGACAAGATTGATGAACGGCAGCATCACGTGAGGCGTTTTCTTGCCCGAGAGTCCAATGGGACGGCCATCCTCGTAGGCATCGGGTCCGCACTCAAAGGCGTGCTCCTGCCTGTGACAAGTGGCGCAGCTCATAGGATTTTTCGGGTCGCCCGAAAGCCGTCCGTCATAGAAAAGATAGCGTCCAAGACGCACACCGTCCACAGTCATAGGATTGTCGGCAGGAATATTCAGCGAATCGGGAAACATCGGGATTCCCAAATCGTAAGGCACTGGATTATATGAATATTGCGGCGGCGCAGTGTGGCAGGATACTATCAAAAGAAAGGAAGTCGCTACGCTCAAAATCTTCAAAAAATCTACAAAAAATCTTCTCATCTGAACGCCCTCCTCAAATTCTCACAAAACATACTCATCGCCGCCTGATTGTTCATGATTCCGCGGTAATCGGAGAACAGCGCCGGGTTTGGGAAATCGAAAATGGAGCTGATGTCGAGATTGATAACCGCATTGCCATCAGAATCCCTTACAACAGGAATCCTGACCTCAAAGGCGTTCTCGATATACGAAACCGGCTCGCCATCAGCTCCATAAACCTGACCGCGACCAATGTGGCAGTTGAAGGCATTTATTTGGTTATCAGCTGATATATAAAGAATGTTGGTCTTCATGTAATGATATCCGCCGCCAAGATAGTCGGGCCAGAACATGAGATTCTCGGGCGGATTGCGGAACCGGTAACTGCGGTTGGCCAGCGAATCGAGACCAAACGTAAATATCAGAGTATCAGCGTTGTCCAAGTTGAAATCCTCCGACGGTTTCCAAATCAAGGTTTTCGGAATCTCCACATCCACGTAATGATGAGAATCCGGATATTCCGACACTGTACCGTTATTGCGCATCAGGCTGATATTGCTCACGAAATACTGAACCTGGCAAACCTGATAGCTGAGTCCGCGCGCCGATGTATAACAAAAATCATTCAGCACCAACGGTTTGCCATCGGCGCTGAATGAAAATGCGATCTTGTGCTGAGCAGCTGATATAAGCGGCATCAGAAGCAAAATGAATAATAAGGTTTTCCTCATAAAGAGCTCGTAATTCGGATTTCGTAATTCATAATTCGTAATTACTAAGCCAGCTCCATTCCCTTCTTGATTTTGGCAACTGCCTCATCGCCGGCGAGGGCCTGTGCGAGTACGATGCCGAAATCCTGAGAGTGACCTGCTCCGATGGCGGTGTAGAGGTTGCCGTCGTGCTCGATGGGGCGGCCGGTGCGGTTGTATTTCTCGCTCATCTCGGCGGCGCAGCATGAATGCGATGTCACGGTTTTGCCGTAGCCGATGGCGTTTTTCAGGAGCACGGTTGGAGCGCCGCAGATGGCGGCCAGAATCTTTCCGCTCTCGTAATGAGCCTTGGCCACAGCGCCTACCTTGGCATCGTTGCCGAGGTTCTCGTAGCCGGGATAGCCGCCGGGAAGATAGATGAGGTCAGCTGACTGAAAATCAGCCTCATCCCAGAGAAGGTCGGCCTGAACTGTAACCTTATTGGAAGCTGATACGGTTTTGCTGCCGGAGATTGATACTGTCTTAACGTCGATTCCGCCGCGGCAGAATACATCGTATGGAGCCAATGCCTCGATTACCTCGAAGCCGTCGGCGAGAAGAATAAGTGCGCGTTTCATTTTTGATTTTTGATTTTTGATTTTTAATTATTAATTGCTAATTGTTAATTACCAGAATACCGTTTTGCCACTTCGGTGATGTTGTCCTCGCCCACCACCTTCTGAAGGATGCGGTTCTTATCGTCTATTACATACATTATCGGGGTGGAAACCACGTAGTAATACTGGCGGTAATAGGATTTCTCCTCGGAGTCGCAGACATCGAGCCAGGGAAAATTCTTCTTCTCGGTGTTCTGGCGGAGGTACTTGATGTCGTGCTTGTCGTTGTTTACAGAAACCACCACCACGCCCGATTTCACGAGACCGTCGTAATAGAATTTCAGAGCGTTTTCGGCGCTGTCGCAGTGGCCGCATCCGTTGCTCCAGAATAGCAGAAACATCGTCTCGTGATCTATCTTGAGCACGTCGATGCTGTCGCCGGTCATGGTCTTGGCCATGCGGATGTCATGGGCGTCGCTGCCGGGGATGGATGCCGCGTATATGTCGCGCTGTTCCTGTATCATTTTGCGGTTTTCAGCTGATATGTTGACATCCGGCGCCAGAAAATACTTGTCGGCCAGGTGAACGAACACCTCGTTGATTCCCAGCTTGAAGAATGTGCGGTAGAAGTTGAGCATGTATGCCGTCACGTAATGGTAGACATCCTCGTTGGCCTTGGTCTTGTCGATGAAGGCGTCGTTCTTGCGGATAATCTCGTAGGCGCTGGCGTTGGCGTTCAGATAGTGTGCTATCTGCGCGCGGATTACATTGTAGAAAAACGGCGTGCGGATAAGTCCTTTCTGCCCGAAGTTTACGTAGTCGGTCATCTTGTCGAACCCGAAGTTGCGCGCGTTCATGCAGTTGAGCATATCGGCGAGAAAAGTGTTTGGATTCTCGGCCACGGTGTTGCGCCAGGCATCCTCTATCCTGATGTCGATTTTGGAGAGCTCGATGTCGATTTTTGCGGTATCAGCTGATACCTTTTTTCGTGCGGAATCGAGATCGGCGCGCTTGGTGATAAGCTCGGTCATCAGGCGCTGATAGTCATAGAATTTGGAATTGAGGTCGCTGCCGGAAATTTTCATGGTTTTCTGGATGTTGGCCACGTCGCACTTGCCCTGGAAAACCTGGTTGTCATCGTCTATCAGCAGCTCGAATGTTACCTTTGAGCTGTCGAGTATCACCGAATAGATGCCGGGATAGAGCGGATGGTCGCCCTTGAATGTTACGGTGCTTCCGCTCTGCGAGGCCGAATCTACGGCGAGATACTGCTTGTCCTCGTAGAAGTACGTAAGCCGCACTTTCTGAGGAAAGTAGTGTGAGAACTTGAAGCTGATGTTGTAGCCTGTCTGGGCATACGACAATATTGCCATCAGCTGAAATAATAAAATTAAGAGTATGTATTTCCTCATAATATCGATATATAATACAAGAGCGCCTTTGTCAATAGATGGTTGATAAAAGCGCTCTTGTAGTTATTGATAAGTAATTGTGTATCAGTCGCCTTCATGCTCCTCGAGATACTGCATCAGCTCGTACATCTGCCGGTACGACACTCGCTTGGCTATTATCTCGTTGTTCTTGTTGAGCAGGTAGAATGTAGGCGTAGAGTTTACGTCGAAATTGTCGCGGTATTGGTCGAACGGGTTGAACATGTTGTGCCATCCGCTGTAATAGAACTGCTTCTCTATCACGTAATCGAACCACTTGTTCATGTGGCGGTGGAGGTCCTGGAGATTGTCGACGCTCTTGTTCATGTATATGGCGAACACCTTGCAATCCACCTTGCTGAGCGTGTCGCGGTAAAAATCGAAGAGCTTGGGCATCTCCTCCTTGCAGTGGCTGCAGTCGGGCTCCCAGAATACCACCATCTTGTATTTGGCAGGTATCTGATGCACAGAGTAATACTGCTTGCCGAAAGTGTTTACGAGGTTGTCGAGAATGCGGACCACATCGTTTCGGCGGGCCTCAAAATCGCCCTTTGTCTTCTCCTCTATTGGCTTGGCCTCGTCCCTCATCTTGTCTACCGCGGGGCGCAGCGCGTTTATTGCGGCGTCGCTGTTGGGCAGCATCTTCATCTGGATGTCGCGTGATACATTGCCCACCAGGCAGTTGGCCTTCTTGTCGATCTTCTTCTTGAGCTGGGTCTTGAAAGAGTCGGTGTCCCACTTGGCGTCTTTGCAGTATATTTCAGCTAATGACACATACACGTTTTCGGCGTACATGTTCTCGTCCTTGGCGTACTTGTTGAAGAAGTTTACGAGCATGAAGCGGAAGAGCTCGTCGTTTCCGCGGCTCTGGTCTATGAGCCACCTGGTCTCCTTGATGAGTGAGTCAGGCATCTGAAACACCATGTTGTTGATGTATCTGTCGATCTTGGGCTGATAGATCTGTGTTCTGAGCAGACGCGCGTCGGATACGGGGAAGTTGTCGAAATAGTGGGCCTTGTACCAGAAGAACCTCTCGTTCTGGTCGGTGATTTCCTCGGGCACCTGCACATCGCGTGTGGCTGTCAGGAACACCGAGAAAAACTGGTTGGGATACTCGGTCACCTGTCGGGTGTACTCCTCGTCCACCCTCTTGGATACGGCCTGCATCTTCTCGCGGATTTCGGCTTCCTTGGCTTCCTTGCCTTTCACCTTCTCGAGTTCCTTGTTGAGCTCCTGATATTCCTTGGATGCCTGTCCGAGCACCACCTGATAATCGTGGAAGCGCTGGTTCTCGATGCTTCCGGTGATTTTCATGTTGTTGAGAAAATCGGTGGTGTCGTTCTCGATGGAGAATTTCTGACTGCCGTCTATCAGGATGTCAAAATAGTTACGGCTGGGCAGGAATATGAAATACATTCCACCGGGAAGTTTCTCCTTGCCCTTGAATACGCCCGTTCCGCTGGCATTAAGCCTTACGGTATCGTCGGGAATCAGACGCTCGTTGAAATGGTGGCCCAGGATTATGGTGTCGCCCTGTTTCAGGTGATTGATTTTTACCGTAATCTCGTAGCCCTGTGCCGATGCTATCGAAATCGACATCACCGCCATCAGCAATAACAAAAAAATCTTTTTCATTTGTCGGTTAGTTATTAATTACGTTGTTTTGCAAATATAACGCTAAAACATGATACAATATTAATCCGTTAACAATATTTATGAAAAAGTCAGATACGGACACCCACAAGAATCTGGTCGTCGAGCTGAGATTCCAGAGTGCCGTCCTCCTTGGTGCGCCATACTGTCATGGTATCGTCTATTATCTGTTTCTGCTCGTCGAAAGGTTTCTGCGAGATTTTCAGCAGAAGCTCCTTCAGCTGCTTGCTTCCGTACTTGAACTTGGTATCCTCCCTTCCGCCAAACTGGTCGGTGAGGCCGTCGGATCCCATGTATATTACGTCGCCCTTCTGTATAGGGATTATTGTATTGGAGAATGGCGCGTTTTTCCTTACGTGGTATCCCACAGGCATACGGTCGCCGCGGTATTCTATCAGCTCGCCAGAACGCACGAGCCAAAGCGGACGGTTGGCTCCCGAGAACTGAAGCTCCATGTTCTCCATGTCGATAATGCAGAGGGCCATGTCCATGCCGTCCTGCGCGCCGGTCTGCGGACCCGACTGACGCAGGGCCGCTATAATCTTGTCCCTGAGCTCGTCGAGAATTGCCGAGGCCGTTACTGTGCGTCCCTCAATATCCTTCTGTGCGGCAATATCGTTAAGAGTGGAAACTCCGAGCATACTCATGAAAGCGCCCGGCACACCGTGGCCCGTGCAGTCGGCGGCTGTTATCAGCTTGTATCTGCCGGCCTGTGTGGCCCAGAAGAAATCGCCCGATACTATGTTGAGCGGTTTCCAGTATACCATGCACTCGCCGAAAATCCGCTGGAGCATCTCGTTGCTGGGCACGGCGGCGGTCTGTATTCGCTGGGCGTACCTTATGGATGCGGTGATACGCGAATTGGCCTCCGAGAGCTGGCTCCGCTGCGATTCTATCTCATCGCGCTGAGAGAGAATCTCGTCTTTCTGCGACATGATTTTCTGGTTCTGAACCTGAAGCTCGTTGTTCTTCTCCTCTATCTCTATCTTCTGCTGGGCCAGGAGGTTGTTGTTGTTGCGCTTGCGCACCAGACCCTTCCAGATTATGAATGCGAGTATGGCAGCTAATATGATGCATACTGCAAAATATATGGTGATCATGCGCTGCTCGTTGGTGCGTTTCTGCTGGTCCTCGCGGTCCCTGTCTTCCTGCTCCTTGTTGCGCTTGATTACCGAATTGTACTGAGCCTCGGCCGCATCCTTGGTGGATTTTACGGCAAACTCGCGGTTGTACGACGACTCTTCCACGTCCTTGAACTTCTCGCTGTATTCCACGGCCTCCTTGTAGCGGCCCGACGATTTGTATACCCAGATCATGGAGCGGTATAGCAGCGAGCGGTACCTGTTGTATTTGGGCGCCTGCTGGTCGAAGAGGTTTTCAAGGTCGGTGAGTATGTCTATGGCCTCGTTGGTCTTGCCGTCCATATTCAGGAAGTTGGCGTTGGTGATATCGAGCACCATGTGGCGGCTGTGCGGATTGAGTTTTTCCCTCAGCTGACGCGACAGCTCGTAGAAATACCTTGCCGAATCCTTGGCCAGCCTGATGTCGGGACATCCATCGGCGGCGTAGAAGCTTACGTACATCAGCATCAGTTGCTCATAGCATCCCATGATGCCGCGCTGATTGGAATCGTTCTCGAGCGAATATTCCAGCGAACGGCGCATATTGTAGATTCCGCGTCTCAGCAGATTCAGCGAGTCGAGGTCCAGAAACTGGTAATAGTCGCTCTTGCCCACATTGTAATAGTCGAGGCCCAGAGCCACCTTGTTGTCGAGCTTGGTATCGAGGTCGAAGGCGTCCTTGAAATATCCGTTGGCGGTCTCGTAGAGGTGGAAGTTCACGCACTGTCCGCCGAGGTTGCGGTATACCTCGGCGCTCTTGGCGTCGTTGTGCATCTCTATAAACTTGAAAAGTGCCAGATTGTAATACTTGCTGGCCAGATTGTACTCGTTGGTTCGTGTAAGGTTGTTGGCCAGCTCGTTGTAGCAGTCGCCCAGCATAGTGCTGTCGCCCAGCACCCTGCACAGCTCTATCGCCTCGTTGTAGTAGGTAATGGCATTGGCGTAAGAGTATGCCTTGTTGTAAGCCTTGGCCTGCGACATCTTTGATTTTATGATATACTCATTGTCGCCCAGCTGCTGAGCCAGCTCCTGCTGAAGCTTCACATACTTGAGCACCGAGTCTATATTGTCCTGCAAGGCTATCACATTATCGATGGCCACGAGCTTATCGCGGCCGTCGGGCATGGAGCTCATCCTGCCCACGGCATCGGCGCCCTTGTTCTGAGCCCACAATGCGGAAGGCAGCAGGGCCACAACGGCCATCATCATCAGTTTTTTAGCTATTTCAAACATATATGCCATATTTTATTGTATTCTAATTTGTTATACCATCCTAATGCCAATAAGAAGCTGATCGTCGAGCTGCGGAATATACATCTCCTCCAGTCCGTCGCCGCCGCAGTGCATTGTGGTCCATTCGGTATCGCTCTCCCTTATCCTGAGATACTGCTCGGAGAATGGCAGCTGATACATTGACCCGAGAAGCTCCCTTAGCCTCCTGTCGCCGAATTTGGTACGGCCGTTGCGACCGCCAAACTGGTCGGTGATTCCGTCGGAATACATGTAGACCACATCTCCGGGCCTGCACTCTATCACATGATTGGTAAAAGGCGTGGAATTGTTGAGGTCGAGGCCGGCCGGCATGTCATCAGGCTGAAACTCCCTTACGCCGCCCTCTCCGGCTATCAGCAGCGGACGGTTGGCCCCGGCGTACTCTATGCAGGGATCGCCCGTGCGGCATACCACCACCGACATATCCATGCTGTCGTACTGCTCGGAATCCTCCAGCGACTGTCTGAGCGACTTGATGACCTTGCTGCGCATCTGCTCTATTACAAATGCGGCCGAGAATCTCGATGAGAGCACATTGCGCGACGACACAATATAATTGAGCGACGATATTCCCAACATGCTCATGAAGGCGCCCGGCACACCGTGGCCTGTGCAGTCGGCGGTCACAAGCACCCTTACATCGCGTATCTGTGTGGCCCAGTAGAAATCGCCCGATACAGTCTGGAGAGGTTTCCAGTAGATAAGGCAGTCGCCGAAAATGCCGTTCATGATATTGCGTGACGGTATCAGCACATTCTGCATCTGACGCGCGTGGGCATACGATGTAATGATATTGTGGTTGGCCTTGCGGAATTTCTGTTTCTGACGCTCCAGGCTCTTGCGCTCGGTCTCGTATTCGCTCCTCAGGGTAAGGAACTCCTCGTGCTGAGCGGTAAGCTCGCTGTTCTGATCGGCAATGGCCTGTGTCTGACGCCTGATGACCTTGTTGATGCGCTGAAACATCACAATGCCCACAACGAATATTATGATAACGGCGCCTAGGAAAATACCCAGCACCAGCAGCCAGCGGTTGATGGTGCGGTTGCGCTGCTCGTTTTCCACAAAGAGGCGGTCGCGGTTTTCCTTGATGGTATCCAGCTCGTACATCTCGCGGTCAAAATCCTCCTTGGCCTGTATCTTGTTGATGCTGGAGGCCAGGTCGTAATTGTATCGGTCGAACTCGTAGCGCATTCCGCGTGTAATGAAATCGAATGCGGCCTCGTAATTGCCGAGCTCCTTGTTGTAGTCGGCGGAGAGCTCATAGAATTTCTTGCCGAAATTGCCCTTGTGGTCGGGCTTGTACATATACCGCGAAGTGATGAAGCTTAGCCTGTCGCCCACCGAATCTATCTGTTTCTTGTCGATAAGGCACTGAGTCTCGGTCATGTAGAGATTCAGCCAGTTGTCGTCGAGTCCGTATCTGTAGGCGGATTCCATGCCTCTCTGAGTGAGATTGATGGCGGTGTCGAGGTATCGGTCGGCCATGGCGCGGTCGGTGCCCTTGGCGCGCGCCAGAGCAAGGAAAACATCCGATGCGCGTCCGTACAGCTCGCTTGAGCCGAAGTCGCTCTGGCATACCAGGAGAATGCTGTCGCTGATGGCATAATATCCAAGAGCGGTGTGCAGCAGGCTGTCGTTGCGCCCGCGGTACTTGTATTTATTGAAATCCACCGAACCCAGCATCATATAGTCCTGGGCCTGAGCCTCCTTATACATGTTGTCGTTTCGGGATGTATCTATCTGGAGCGCCTTGTAGATATTTGAAATGGCGTAGTCGTAATACTGGTACTGAAGGCATATATCGGCCATCAGCCTGAAACACTCGGCCACATCGTATGGCTTGTCTATCATATCGAACAGCTGATAAGCCCTCCGGCAGGTGATGTGCGCCGCCTCGAAATTGCCTATCGAGAAATAATTGTACGCCATCTGCTTGTAGCAGAGGGCCACCATATTCTCCTCCACGGAAAAATCGCATATTTCCAGCGCATTGTCGAACAGCTCGATGGATCTGGAGAAATCGCCCACGTAATAATTGGCCCATCCGAGATAATATGCGGCGTGCACCTGATACTTAACCAGGCCGGCCTCCTGGGCCAGATCGAGCTCCATCTGGGCATACTTCATGGTGGTATCCACGCTCATGCATCCGGCGGCTATACGGTCGAGTATCATAAGACGCTCCTCGGTATCAGCTGTTTTGGGCAACAGCGATACCAGGCTGTCCACATGCTCGTCACTCAGAGTCTGCGAACAGCACCAGCCTGCCGATACCATCAGCAGCGCCAATACGGATATAATACGCCTTATCAACATTACAAATAATACAACGCTCAATTACTATGCCGCAGCATTATCCACGAATGCAAAAATAATAAAAAACATCCTAACAAAAAAAATTTGTTTTATTAATAATATAATATTATTTTTGGACAGCAGAAAACAAAACATTTTCCCAAAACCAAACAAATACACTTTATTAAATATATGGAAAAGAAATCAGGCTACGCATGGAAATACACTAAGATTGGAGGTGTAACACGCATAAACATCGAGACCGGAGAGGACATTGCCCATCTCCCTGAGCTCGACCAGAAACAGTGGACCGTTCTCAGCTGTCCAAGCACCGGAATGGAGTTCGACCAGAAGACTCTCAGCTATCTGGATACCGACGGCGACGGCCACATAAGGGTTAATGAGGTAATAAACGCCATCAGCTGGCTAAACAAGGTGCTGAAATCGCCGGAGCCGCTCATCAAGAAATCGGATGTGATATCCCTGGACGAGATAAACCAGGACACCGACGAGGGCAAGAAGGTATACAACTCGGCCAAGCAGATACTCGCCAACCTGAAGCTCGATAAAAACGAGATTTCGCTGGCCGACACCGCCGACAGCACCAAGATTTTTGCCGAGAGCCAGTACAACGGCGACGGCATCATCACCGCCGCATCTGCCGATAGCGATGAGCTCAAGAAGCTGATAGCCATAATAATAGAAAAAATCGGAAAGGCCACCGACCGTTCCGGCGCCGACGGCATCACCAAGGACCTCGTGGAGGAATTCTACAAGGAGGCCGCCGACTACACCGAATGGAAGGCACAGGCATCAGCTGACAACATGGATCCATACGGCGACAAGACTCCGGCCGCCCGCGAGGCTTTCTACGCCATCAAGGACAAGGTGGCCGACTATTTCATAAGATGCAAGCTCGTGGCACTGGACGGCGACACCTGCACATCGCTCGAGATTCCCAAGGACAAGCTGGCTCAGATTTCCGACAAGAACCTCGCCGAGGCCATTGCCGACATAGCATCGTATCCGCTCGCAAGACTTTCCGCAAAGGCCGAGCTGCCTATCTGCGGAAACATCAATCCGGCCTGGGAGGGCAAGTTCGCCGCCCTGAAGTCGCTGATTCTTGATGTGGATTTTGCCGGAAAGGAAACAATAACCGAGGCCGAATGGAACACAATAGCCCCAAAATTCGCCGCCCACGACAAGTGGCTGGCCGACAAGAAGGGCGCCAAGGTGGAATCCATGAGCGCAGAGGAGCTGAAGGCAATACTGGACGCCAACCAAAAAGACGAGCTCCTGGGCCTCATCGAAAAGGACCTCGCCGAAAAGGAAAACGCCGAATCCATAGACGCCGTAAACAAGTTTGCACACCTGTACCGCGATATCTACGCATTCCTGCGCAACTATGTAACATTCAGCGACTTC